>CAYWWM010000176.1:0-6300 GCA_964461735.1 uncultured Solibacteraceae bacterium
GTGAGAAGGCGACGACTCCGACGATTGTCAGAATCAAACGCGCTAAGTAATTTCGCATTTCTACAAACCCTCCTTACGATTTGCAACGCCCTTTCAGGGGTAGCCCGGCCGCCTGCCATTGCGAGCAAGAGTTGTGCATGATCGAAATTCCTGCGTTCCAAATCCCCGCGCTACTCGTTCCAAACTATACCTCCGCAACGCCATTGGAATCAACCAAAAGAGCCGATTGAGATTCCCCTCTGATCCTTGTATAATCCGTTGCATCATCCGGCTTAGGGCGGAAGGAGGGCTTCCCCACATGAAGAATCGAGCGGTGCAGAGAGTGTTAGGAATCGTACGGTATGCGTGGATTTTGGTGGCGCTGCCAATGGCGGCGCAGCAGACGGCATTCGTCTACGTCACCAACAGCGCCGAAACCAAGACGCACGTGGTGGACACGGCAACCAACAAGGTCGTGCAAGTCATCCGAGACATTGAGCGGCCTCACGGCGTGACGTTCGCGCCCGACGGCAGCCGGGTCTACATCAGCAATGAAGGCGAGAGCGTCGTCAACGTGATAGACCAGAAGACCGGCAAGACGATCCAGAAGATCCCGTTGAGCGGCCGCCCGAACAATATCTCCGTCAGCAAGGACGGCAAGAAACTGTTCGTGGCGATCGCGGAGCGTCCCGGCGGGTTGGATGTGCTGGACCTGGTCGCCATGAAGCGCACCAAGACGGTTGACGTCGGCGGAACCCTGCACAACGTGTATACGACCCCGGACGGCAAGTACGCCGTCATGGGTTCGACGGGAAACCGCTTCTTCGCGGTCGTGGATGCAGCCACCGACGAGCTGGCCTGGAAGATCCCGTATGAACATGCCGTGCGCCCGATGGCCTTCGAGCGGAACGCGGACGGCTCGACCAAGAGCGTGTTCGTCGGCCTCTCCGATCTGCACGGGTTCGTTGTGATTGACTTTGCGCAGCGCAAGCAAGTAGCCCGCATCGAGCTGCCCAATGAGCCGGGGGGGTTCCCGATGATCGAGGCTCCGTCGCACGCCATCGGCGTCACCCCGGACAACAAGACGCTCTGGGTTTCGAGCACGTTCAACAATTCCATGTTTGCTTATTCGCTGCCGGACCTGAAGCTCAAGGGCCGGGTTGGCTTGCCGGAGAAGCAACTGCCGGCGGGCTCGGTGATGCCGCGCCTCGGAGCGTCGCCTAACTGGCTCTCGTTCTCGCCCGACAGCAAGATGCTCTACGTGTCGAACGGCGGCATGCGATCCCTGTCCGTCATTGACGCCGTGGCCATGAAGCTGGTGGCCGAAGTGCCGGTCGGCGAGGTGCCGAAACGCATCAACACGCTGGCGATGCGCTAGGTGTCAGGTTTTACGTGTCAGGTGTTAGGTCCCTGACAAGAGCCGGATTATCGCGCTCGCTGACCTAACCTTACAGGAGATGACCATGAGGAATCGAAAGAAGGTTCGTTTCGGCTTGTTGATGATGGCGGCGGTCGGACTATTTGCGAACGTTCCCACCGCCGTGGCGCAACAGCTCGACTATCAATTTTTCCGGACCCGCGTGGAGCCGATCCTGCTCAAGAAGCGCGGCGACCGCGCGCGCTGCTACAGTTGCCACGAGGGGGCGAACAACGCCTTGAAGCTGGAGTCGCTCTCGCCCGGAGCCACCTCCTGGACCGAGGAGCAGTCACGCAAGAATTTCCAGACCATCTCGCGCATGGTGGTTCCCGGCAACCCGAATACGAGCCGGTTCTTGACGCATCCGCTGGCGCCCGAGGCCGGCGGCGACCCCCGCCCGACCGGAATGCACATGGGCGGCCGGCAGTTTGAAACCAAAGACGACCCGGATTGGAAAGTCTGGGCCGAATGGGTCCAGGGAGCGAAGGGTGGCGCGCCTGCCGCCCGGTATTAGGCTCTCCGGAGGAGGGTGCGTCCTTGCGATGTGGGAGGATGGGACTGATTCTTGCGCTGGCGCATGCCCTCGCGTCCGGGGCGGTCCCGAATGACCTCCAGGAGATTCAAAAGCTGGCCGGGTGCTTCGAAGTCAGCTACCGATTTGTGGAAGATGGCTCCCACGACCTCTTCTCGGAGCGCCCGGGCCTGAGCAAACCCACCAAGGAATGGATCGGCCTGGAAAAAACGGGAGAGAACTCTTTTCTCCTGCACCATGCACTGTTCGTCGGCTCCGAGCCGCCGATCTCACACTGGCGCGAAATCTGGTCGCAGCAATCGAACACAGATACTTGGACTCAAGAGGTGTGGGGCGGACCGCCGGGCCTCGGAAGCGAGTTGCGCTATCGCTGCACGGCTCCCTGGTCGGGCAATCGCTGGGAATGCCACGCCGGAAGAGCTGGCAAGCCGCTGCGCGACGCCGGGCCCCCCTTCGGGCATGACCGATCCGATTACGACTGGATGGACCGGCGCAACGTCATCCTGGTCACGCCGAACGGCTGGGTGCAGAACGAACACAACCGCAAGATGAAGTCTTCCGGGGAATTGGTTTCCCACGAACTGGGTTGGATCACCTACACTCGCATCGCCGAGCAGCAGTGCGAAGCGGCGTCAAAACAGTTTCCGAAGAACCTTCCATAGATGAATAGTGAGAGGCATCTACCTCCCCATCGCCTTCTGCTTCCAGAGCTCCCAGGCGCGGAGGTGGCGGTCCTGGTCCCACAGTTCCTTCTCCACGAGGTCGGCCTCGCGCTCGGTCAGGAATGTGGCGTTGGGATTCAGGGTCAATGCTTGCAACTGCAGCGCGGAGTTGGTCTGCAAATAGATGCTGCGGAAGACCACCAGCGGCAGCGCGCGGGCCGCGACGACGGCCCCGTGGCCTCGCATCAGCGCCGCGGGATGCGTGCCCAAGACGCGCGCCAGGGCGCGTCCGCGATCCGCCGTGCGGACCAGCATGTCCGTCTCCTCGCCCATCTCTTTCCGAATGTCAAAGACGGGAACACCCTGGCCGATGAACGAGCTCATATGAAAGACGGGCCGGGGCGAAACGCCGGCAATGCCCAGGGCAATGACCGCCGGAGAGTGGGTGTGCACGACCGCGTTCACGTCGCGCCGCGCCTTGAAAATCTCGCCGTGGATAAAGACTTCGGAATACAACTGTCGCCCGCGCGGGTCCACTGGCCTGCTGTCGAGGTCATACTCCAGGATGTCATTGGCGGTGACCAGCGCCGGAGCGAGCGAGCGGGAAATCAGGTAGCGGTTGGGGTTCTTGTCATGGCGCACGCTGACGTGCCCGTAGCCGTCCACGACGCCTTGATCAGCCAGGATGCGGTTTGCCGCCACCAGATCCTCGACGAGTTGCGGCGAAGCACCCGCCGAAGCCGGGGTTTGCTGCGCCCACGTTTTGCTGCCGGCGAACAGCGCGCTCCCCGCAATGGTGCAGGCGCAGGAGGAGAGGAACTTTCTGCGATCCAGTCGGTCCAGCCGATCCCACCGATGATTTTTGCCGTCATTGATTAGTAAGCCCATAGCCTTCGAACCTCCCGCCGCCCAGATTCAAGAACTTCTTTTGATTGTCCCTGCAACCAATTATAAAGAATTAGGTTAGCTATTTCTTTTCTTCTTTCTTGAAGTCCAGCGCCGCGGAGTTGATGCAGTAGCGCAGGCCGGTGGGTTTCGGGCCGTCGGGGAACACATGGCCGAGGTGAGCGTCACAACGAGCGCAGAGGACTTCGGTGCGTTGCATGAAGAAACTGTTGTCCGTCTCGGTGCAGACATTTGCCTCAGAAGCCGGTTGATAAAAACTCGGCCAGCCGGTGCCGGATTCGAATTTGGTGTCGGAGCTGAAAAGCGGGGTGCCGCAACCGACGCAGACATACATGCCCTCCTCGTGGTGGTCGTAATACTTCCCGGTGAACGGCCGCTCGGTACCCTTTTGCCGGGTGACTGCGTACTGCTCCGGAGTCAACTGCTGCATCCACTCGCCGTCGGTCTTGCTGACTTTTTCGGCCATGGGTCCAGCCTCCCTTCGAGGAAATCCAATTTCATGTAGCGCCGGCCTCTGGCCGGCTCTTCAGGCCGCCGGGACGGCGGCGCTACAACCTCCAGCCGCTTCGCCTTGCCAGGGAAACGATAGTGCCATAAAATACTCGCTTCAGGATAGAAGGGAGTTCAATCCATGAGCGAGGCAAAGGCGGAAGCGAAGTCGCGGCCGGGCTTGGAACCGTGGGCGCTGGGGCTGACGATCTTCGCGGGCATCTTGCGGCTGCTTCCGCATCCGTGGAACTTTGCGCCGGCGGGCGCGATGAGCTTGTTTGCCGGATCGCGGCTGGGGGGCTGGCAGGCGTACGTGGTTCCGCTGCTGCTGATGGCGGCGACCGACCCGCTGCGTACCGCTCTCTTCCATCCCGGCTACCCGGCCTTCCGGGGCGAAACGCCGTTCATCTACGGGAGCCTGCTGATCACGGTGTGGATCGGGCGGCGCTGGCTGCAGAGTCCGAGCGTCTCGCGCGTCGCACTGGCGGCCACGGCCGGAAGTATGCAATTCTTCGTCATCACCAACGCCGCCGCATGGCTCGTGGAAGGAATGTACCCGCTCACGGCGGCGGGCCTAGCGGCCTGCTACTTCGCCGCGATTCCCTTCTTCGGAAACACGCTCGCTTCCGATCTGCTCTATTCGGGAGTTCTGTTCGGGCTGTATGCGTGGAAGGGCCTCTTGCGATCAGGCAGCAGAGGCTTTGTCGGGAATAGTGCTCGTTAAGTTCTCCGGCGTCACAGATCGTTGGGTTTTAAGCCGGCTTTCTCAGCGATCAGCCAAAGCGCCAAGGCCTGGGCTGCCGCAAGCGCCTGCTTCCTGGTTCGTCCGTACGCCGTCACTCCGGGCAAGGCCGGAATGTCGGCGAGCCAGCGACCGTCATTCTCGCGGTAAAATTTCACTGCAAGGGTAAATCGCGGTGCGCGCGACTTCGGCATATCCTTATCCTCAGCGCTCGCGGATAGAACTCCACTGGCTACATCGGTTTCGGGACCACCGGGGCCGGCGCCGGCGGCGGCAGTTCGCGCGCTTTCTCGACCGACTGGAACCCCACCTTGCTGTGCGTGCCGTCGCAGAAGGGCTTGTTGCCGGACTGGCCGCAACGGCAGAGCGAGATGGCGGTTCGCCCCGCCAGCCCGAACACGCCATCCGTGGCGTCGCAAATCGTGAATTCCCCCTCGATGCGAAGAGGGCCGTTGTTTCGAACCGTAATCTTTGCCGCCATGCTTCCTCCGGTATCTGCACTCGAGCGATGAACCGTCGGCTTGTTCCGCGCCTAAGCCGGCGCGGAATTCCCCAAACCAGTCTACTGGAATTCCTCCCGCGATGCCAGATGCGCTCCGGAATCAACGCCGGAGTAGCGGAAATTCCAGGTGAATCGCTCTTGCCGCCGCAGGGCAAATCATCTATAAACAAGTGGCCCGTTACTCGTTTCCGAGAGGGGAAGCCGTGAGCGCGCCAGCCATCAGCCCGAGCATCCGAGGCAAGACGCTTGCCGGGATCATCGCTGCGCCGGTGGCGCTGTTCGCGGTTTGGGTACTGCCTGCGGAAATGGACGCGCGCGCCCAGCTCGCGCTGGCCATCGTCGCTTTCCTGGTCGTGTTGTGGCTCACGGAAGCGGTGGACCACGGCATCGCGGCGCTGGCCGGCTGCTACCTGTTCTGGTCCCTGGGCGTCGCGGAGTTTCGGACGGCGTTCGCGGGATTTACGCAGGACACGCCGTGGTTCCTCTACGGAGCGATGTTGATCGCAGCAGTCGCCTCGAAGACGGGCCTGGCCAGGCGGATTGCCTGGGGCCTGATGGCGCTGGTCGGGACCTCGTTCGAGCGTCTGTTCCTGGCGGTGATTACGATGAGCTTCCTGATGATCCTCATCGTGCCGTCGGGGCTGGCGCAGGTGGCGACCATCGCGCCGATCCTCATCGGCTTGGTGGCGGCGTTGGGTTTGGGTCCGGGCAGCAATGTCGGGCGCAGCCTGTTCGCGACGCTCTCGTGCACGGCGAGTTTGTTCAACAAGATGATCCTGGCCGGCGCCGCCAGCCTGCTCGGCCGGGGCCTCATCGTGAATATGACCGGGATCGAGATCTATTGGAGCGATTGGGCCGTGGCGTTTCTTCCGGCGATTCCGCTTTCGATTTTTGCGATCTGGCGCGTCGTGCTGTGGCTTTATCCGCCCGAGCCAACACAGCTGGACCGCGGCCGCGAGTATCTGCGGGAGAACCTGCGGAACCTCGGTCCGTGGTCGGCCGAAGAGAAGCGGGCGTTCGCCTTGGTCCTCCTGGCGCTCGTGCTGTGGGCCACGGACCGCTTGCACCATG
>CAYWWM010000177.1:0-2313 GCA_964461735.1 uncultured Solibacteraceae bacterium
CCTTCTTCCAGATCGGGACGATCCGCTTCAGGCGGTCAATGGCGTAGTGGCAGGCTTCGAACGCGGGCTTGCGGTGCGCCGAGGTCACCACGATCACGATGCTTGCCTCGCCAATTTCCAGATGCCCCAGGCGGTGCGTCATCCCGACGCGGTCTATTGGGAATTTCTCCTCGACTTCCGCGGCAATCTCGCACATCTTGGCGAGCGCCATCGGTTCATAGGCTTCGTATTCGAGAAACCGCGTCGCACGGCCGCCCGAATGGTTCCGCACGACTCCTTCGAAAACCACTACGGCTCCATCCCCGCCCTGTTGCAACTCGTTGACTAACGCCCGCGTGTCAATCGGTTGGCGCGTCAGGCGGCAAGGATTTTTCTCTTCCGTCATGGCCTATTGTCCGGGTCGCAGCTTCTTGTCCCGTCGCTCACGCTCCGGGCTCTGATTCACGCCTTCCTCTTCGGGCGAGCCGCCGCTCACGGGGGGCAGGAACCCCACCTCGTCGCCGTCCTCAAGCTCGTCGGCCCGCCCGGCAAACTCCTGGTTCCTTGAAAACAGCAGGCTCGACGAATGCTCGGCGAGCTTCGGGAAACGCGCCGCATAGAGCTCGTAGAGCCGCCCGACGCTGCTCCCCTCTTCCACCGTGAGCCGGTCTTCCGCCCGCCCCACAATGTCTTTCAGCATCCCGAAAAACAGCACCGTAACCCGCATACAGGAAACGCCCCTATCCGGCGTCTCCCCATTCTATCCTGTTTTCTTCCGCGGTTTAATACGCTGGCAGGAGCACAGGAGCACGGACGGAGCTACAGCGGCCTTCCCTCTTTCCTGTTTCCCCGTTTTCGGGCAATGTACTGGTATGCTGCGCCAATACTGGAAAACCTTCGTCGCCGTTCTCGGAGGAAACTTCCTGTACTTCGTCATCTTGTATCCTTTGCTCCCGCCGGAAGCGCGGCATCGCCCCTCGCAGCTCGATTGGGGGCTGCTGGTGGATTTCTGGATTTGCGTCGCGCTGTACGGCCTGCTTTCACTCCCCGGGCGGCGGAAAGAAGGGGAGTAGAGAGTGGAGAGTGGAGAGTGGGGAGTGGGAACAGGAGTCAGGAGACAGAAGTCAGGAGTCAGAATAAAACAAATCCGCAGATTTCACAGATTGAAAAGACTATGGAATTACGAAGTGAGCGGATACAATGAGCATCCGTTGGCCGCTTGCTGACGCGCGCGGCTCTGATAAATCCCCATTTGCGATTCGGGGCGCGATTTGCTAAACTCTGTCCCGTGAGTTAGATCGTGGGTCATCGTGGGTTATTTGTGCTCAAGCGATGTGATTCACGAGGAAGCGGAGCTATGATCCGGGGAATCCGGAATGCGGCAAGAGGTTTGTTGTCGGCGTGGCCATCGCTGGCAGGCGTGGCGGGAGCGGCTATCTGTCTGTCCTGTGCGCTGGCCTTTGCGCCGGCCGTAGCGCAAGCGCAATTCGGGATGGACTCGGCGCGCGTGGTGACGCTGGAAGGCCGCGTGTCGGTCGAGCGCGTCGGGGAGCTGTGGATTCTGCAAGCGGGGCAAACCGTGCGCGGCGGCCAGGTGGTGGTGACCGGGCCGGACGGCTACGCGCAGCTCGAGCTCCCGGACCACAGCCTGCTCGAAGTTTTTCCCAACTCCCGCTTGGTCTTCCGCGCCAACCGCTTCAACTTGCGCGATCTGTTGGAGCTTTACCTGGGGCGGATTCGCCTCCAGATTCAACACCTGACCGACGGTGCTGCGCCCTATCGCGTTACCACCCCCACGGCGGTCATCTCGATTCGGGGAACGGTTCTCAGCGTGGACGTCGGCCCGGCGGAAGAGACCTTGATCCATGTCGAAACCGGCTCCGTCGGCGTGCGGCACCGGCTGATGCCGGGTGGCGAAGTGACCGTCGAATCCGGGCAAAGCATTCAGGTGCTGCCGAACGTTCCCATCGCGGCGCTGCGCGGAACCACGCCGCTGGCAATTGCGGGCAAGGTGCTGCGAGTGGCCGGAGATACGCTGGTGCGCATCCGCCAGACTACGGCCCAGTCGGGCGGCAACTCGAAAGGCTCGTCTGGATCGTCGGGCGGATCGTCGGGCGGCGGGTCGGCTCCCTCCGGCAGCGATTCCGGCTCGAACGAACCGGCCCCTCCTCCCGGCGAGGACAAGTCAGGCGCCCCGCCGGGCGACGTCCCATAGGTGTCAGGTGCTAGGTGTTAGGTGTCAGGTGCTAGGCCACCCTACTTGCGTGTTCCATATTCGCCAACCCCTAAAAAGCTCGTTTCCAGCCAGGCGATTCGGTTTCTCCCTTTAGAATG
>CAYWWM010000177.1:2413-6283 GCA_964461735.1 uncultured Solibacteraceae bacterium
AGCATCCAAACGGAGTGCAGGGACAAGGAGCCGACCATGCCCAGCGAACCGCTCCATCACCCCGCAGACGTTCCCCCCCTGCTGACTGACCAGACCATGCGGGGTCTGTTTGACGAACTCCTCAGCCGGAATTTCGAAGAGAGCCTGCACTGCTCCGACCGCGACATCATTTGCTATCTGGCGAATCTGCTCACCGAGTTCAGCCGCACGGAAAAACTGTACGCGCTCCGCAACGCGAGCGGGAAGACGCTCGAAGATGTCGGCGAGATGCTGCTCGAATCGAACCCGCTGCTGGAGGCCCCTTCGTTTGACCGCGAGCGCGAGGTCCGCAAGCACATCGGGGATTTCACGCTCTTCTTCGTGGGACTTTTCCCCGAAGCCGTCAATCGCTGGCGCTTGCGCCGGCAGCGGCTCGACTCGTTGCTCGATTACGTGCGAACCGGCAAGGAGTCTTACTACATCGTCTCGGAATTCAATTTGTACGAGTACAAGGACGCCGCTCCGCTCTTCAAGAAAATGGCGGAACAGTTCGAGCTGTGCGTGTTCGGCTTGAACCTCGTGAAGCGGAACCTGGAACGGATGCAGCAGGAATCCTACGTGCGAGCGCGGAGATATCTCGTCTAGGAATCTCTTCGCCTTTGGTTTAGTGGTTAGCTCGTCACTCGTCACTTGTCACTGCTTTAGAATGGTTTCATGCCGACACCAGCTCGCCGGGCCGCGTTTCAGATTCTGCTGCGCGTGGAAACGCAGTCAAGCTACGCGACCGACCTGCTCCACGGACCGCTGACGGCGGAATTGTCCGAGCCAGACGCCGCGCTGGCAACCGAATTGGTTTTGGGAACGCTGCGTTGGCAAGCCCAACTCGACTTCATCGCGCAGTGCCTGACGCAGACGAAATGGGAGTCGCTCGACGCCGAGGTGCGCACAGCCTTGCGGCTGGGGCTGTATCAACTGCGGTTCCTCACGCGCATCCCGGCGCGCGCGGCCGTTTATGAAAGCGTGGAGCTGGTCAAATCCTCGGGCAAGCGCTCCGCCGCGGGACTAGTGAATGCGGTCCTGCGCAAAGCGGCCGCCGTGGAACTCGCTTCTCTGCGCCCGCCTTCGATGCCGGAGCTGGAATGGCTCGCCGTCGAAGTCTCTCACCCCGCGTGGCTGCTCGCTCGCTGGGAGAAGCGGCTGGGCCGCGAGGCCGCGCTGTCGCTCGCGAGCGCCAACAACCAGTCCCCGTCCACGTGCCTTCGCGTCAGCTCGCTGCATGCCGACTTTTCGAAAATCGAGCCGCAAAACGAGTCGCAACTGCGGGCCGAGGGCGTCGAACTGCATCCGGGAAAGTTCCTCAAGAGCTGTCGCGTGGTGGCCAAGGGAACCCTCGCCCGCGCAGCCCTCTATCGCCGGGGAGAATTGGTCGCGCAGGACGAGGCATCGCAGATGGTCCCACTGCTGCTCGACGTACAGGCAGGTCATCGCGTTCTCGATTTGTGCGCCGCGCCGGGCAACAAGACGGCGCAACTGGCGCAGCAGGCCGGATTTTTGGGACACGTGATTGCAAGCGACCTGCATTGGCATCGCTTGCGAGAGATGAGTCGCCTTGCCTCGGAGCCGCCTGTGTCACCTGTGTCAAGGGTTGCACTCGACGGCTGCTCTCCCCTTCCGTTCCAGGAACCCTTTGACCGCATCTTGGTGGATGCGCCGTGCAGCGGAACAGGGACCTTGCGGCGGCATCCGGAAATCAAGTGGCAATTGCAGCAGGGAGACCTGGAAGATTTGTCTCAAAAGCAATTTCGCTTGCTCCACAATGCCGCGGCCGCGCTCCATCCGGGAGGACGGATGGTCTACTCGACCTGCTCGCTCGAACCGGAAGAAAACCAGGCCGTCATCGAGCGGTTCCTGGCGGAGCATCGCGAATTTCGCCTGCTTCCTTTGCGTGAGGAGACGGAGAGGCTCCAGCCGTTTCTTCTTCCAGCCTCCGGATGGATAGTGGAAAGCGACTTTCTCGAAACTTTCCCGAACCGTGACGGGACGGATGGCTTCTTCGCCGCCATCCTGGCAAGACAGTCTTCTCGGCCAGTGCTCGTTGAGGGCATGCAACACATCCGGGAACACCACGCTACTCGCAGGATTCGCAGCCGGAACTCGTATGGTAAAATGGAGGCGAGGGTTTCGGCGGAACGTTACGGAATATGGCGAGAATCATCGAGATACTGCCGTCCATTTTGTCGGCGGACATGGCGCGGCTGGCGCAGGAGATGGAGACCGTCAAAGCGGGCGGCGCTTCCATCCTGCACGTGGACGTGATGGACGGACACTTTGTCCCGAACATCACGATCGGGCCTCCGGTGGTGAAATCGCTGCGCAAGGCCACGGAGCTGCTGCTCGACGTGCATCTGATGATCGAGAACCCGGACCGGTATGTCCCGGACTTCATCCGCGCGGGGGCGGATTTCGTCTCGGTGCATCAGGAAGCCGTGACGCATCTGGACCGCACGATCCACTTGATCAAGTCGAACGGCGCCGAGGCGGGCGTGGCGCTCAACCCGGCCACCTCCATCGAAACGCTGGCGATGGTGATCGAGATTGTGGATTACGTTCTGGTCATGACGGTCAATCCGGGGTTTGGCGGACAGAGCTTTATCCCGTATACTCTCAATAAGGTCCGGCACCTGTCGAATGCGCGGCGGGAACGGGCTTTGGACTTTCGGATCGAGGTGGACGGCGGGCTGACGCCCGAGAACGTAGCCGAGGCGGTACGGGCCGGCGCGGACTGGATCGTAGCGGGTTCGAGCGTGTTCCATTCGAACGACCCGGGGCAGACGGTCGAGCAGATGCGCCGCGTGGCGAACGAGGCAACCCTGAGCCGCATTTGACGATCCGATTGGAGAGCCGCGAATAACGCGGCGACGGAGGAAGCGGTGAGAAAAGAACGGTGGATGTTGCTGGCGCTGGTCAGCCTGATTCTGGCGGGGGGCTGCTCGCTGCGCCGAAATCCGCTGGAGACCCCGATCATCAGCGACTCGCAGCAGCCGGACCTGGACCTGTTCGAACGAGCCATGAATGATCTGGAGCGCTCCCGGTACACCGTGGCTCGGCTGACGTTGCAGACCCTGATCAACACCTACCCGGACAGTGAATACATTGCCAAAGCCAAGCTGGCGATCGCCGACTCCTGGTACCGCGAAGGAGGCACGGCCGGCCTGACGCAGGCGGAGGCGGAGTACCGCGATTTCATTACCTTTTTCCCGACCATGCCGGAAGCGGCCGAGGCGCAGATGCGCGTCTCCATGATTCACTACCGGGGAATGGAAAAGCCCGACCGGGACCCGACACATGCGCGGCGCGCCGAGCAGGAATTCCAGCGTCTGCTGCTCAATTATCCCGACACGCCCTTCATTCCGCTCGCCGAGCAGCGGCTGCGGGAAGTGCAGGAAGTCCTGGCGCAGGGACTGTTTGAGGTAGGCCGGTTTTACTTCATCCAAGGAGCGGATCGCGCCGCGCAGCCGCGCTTGAAAGAGCTGTGGGAGCGCTACCCGCAGTACAGCCAGGCGGATACCACTCTGCTGCTGCTGGCCAGGTCGCTCGAAAGGACCGGGGAAACAACGGCCGATGAGGCTCCTCCTTATTATGCCCGCATCGTGCGGGACTATCCCTTGAGCGCTCATGTCGAAGAAGCTAAGGAGAGACTCCGCGCGCTGGGGAGTCCAATTCCTGAGGCAGATCCCGCCGCCGTGGCCCGCATGACCTACGAAAATACCCACGGAGAGTCGCCGGGAGTCTTCGACAAGATGATGGGAGCGTTCCACCGTCGTCCTAACGTCGCCGCCGCGCAAGGGAAAACCGGCTTGCCAACCATGACCGCGCAAGGACCCGCGCAAG
>CAYWWM010000178.1:0-6267 GCA_964461735.1 uncultured Solibacteraceae bacterium
CTTTATGCGAGAATAGAGGCCATGAAGCGTTTCTTAGGTCTTAAGACCATCCGCGCGCATTACGATGGCGAGCAGATTCGTTTGGACGAACCTTGCCAATTGGCGGCCGACACCAAGTTGCTGGTCGTTGTCGTCCCAAGCCAGCCCGCCGACGGGGAATCCGAAGATTGGATGCTCTTGTCACTACAAGGGTTAGAGGCAGCGTACGCCGACCAAGAGCCCGAGTATTCGCTCGACGCCATCAAAGAGCCGAATCCCGACTATGCAGGGACTACCAGTGCAGGTCCCTCGTCGCTACGCTCCTCGGGATGACAATCCCCAATCGAGGAATCACCGCGGCAATACCGAGACCCACTCGCCCTCGCGCAGTTCCTCGGCCTCCTCCGGAACCACGAGATAACAGTTTGCCCGGTTGAGGGCGGCGATGTCGCCGGAGCCTTTCCAGTCTATCGGAGACACCACGGGCGGAGGGGACACGGGATCAGCGGAGCTTGCTTGCAGCAGGGCAGGCAGAAACGCGGTCAGGCCGGGCTTGTGGCGCAGGTCCTTGCCGAGGCGCGCCCGCAGGAAAAGCAGCGGGGCGTCCGGCTCGCCCGACAGCAGGGCCAGCGCGGGGCGCGCAAACAGCTCAAACGTCACCATCGTCGAGAGCGGGTTTCCCGGCAGGCCAAAGAAAAAAGTGCCCTGCGCGCGCCCGAACACCAGCGGCCGCCCGGGCTGGATGGCCACGCCGTCGAAGAAAAATTCGGCCTCGAAGTCCGCCAGGACCTTTTCGACCAGGTCGAACTTGCCCATCGAGACGCCCCCGCTCAGCAGCAGCAGATCGGCGCGCAGCCCTTCGGCGATCATTTCCCGGAGTAGATCTTCGCGGTCGGGCGCGATCCCGATCGGCAGCGGAATCGCGTTCGCGCTGGCCACCTGGGCTTGGAGCGAATAGCTGTTGCTGTTGCGGATTTGATACGGGCCGGGAGTCGCGTCCAGCTCGACGACCTCGTCCCCGGTCGGCAGGATGGCCACCCGAGGCATTCGGTAAACCGAGACGGTCTGTTTCCCGACCGCGGCCATCAGGGCGATTTCGGCGTACCCGATTCTGCGCCCCGGCGCCAGCAGGAGGTCTCCCTGGCGGGACTCGCTGGCCCGCGGAACGACGTTCAGTCCGGGCGTCGCGGCCCGGCTGACCTCCACCCAGCCTTCTTGTTCCGAAGTGTATTCCACCATCACCACGGCGTCGGTGCCCGAGGGAACCGAGGCCCCGGTCATGATCTCGACGCACTGCATCGCGCCCACGGTTCCGGCAAAGGCATCGCCGGCTCTGGCCTCTCCGATCCGCCGGAGACGCGCCGGGATTTGCGCGACATCTGCCGAGCGCACGGCAAAGCCGTCGCGGGTGGCGCGCGGAAACGGCGGGAAGTCGCGGTCGGCGTGAACCGGCTCGGCCAACACCCGTCCGCGGCTCTCCGACAGCGGGACCGTCTCGCTCGACAGCGCGCGGGGGTCCGTCCTAACCTCCGCCCGGACCTGCGCGATCACCGTCTCTCGCGCTTGCTGAAAAGTCAAAACCGCCACTGTTTGCTCCTTGGTTCGGAACCAAAACAGAGATTTGCCGGGGAGCAACGAAACTCCAAAATCAAAATTCCAAATTCTAGAGCATTTTCACCATTGGTATATAGCGGATCGTGAGTCGTCAGGGCATGGCCATGCCGTACATCGCAGCTCTCGCACGCGGCTTCCGCCGCTGCGGTTGGTCTTGGCGACGCTTATGGAAAGACTTACTTCCGGCGCGGAAGCGCTCCGTTAGCCGGACTCGGTCGGCACGACTGAACCTGGATTATTCATGAACTGCAAGAGACCGCCACATCTACTGCCTTCGCCCCGCAGGGGCTACAGAAGAAAGCCGGGAGCAGCGCTCCCGGTACAGAGTGTCATTGGCCCACCGACCCTGAAGGGGTCGCACTCCTGCTCGGCAGGTTCGACCCTGGCAGGGTCGGGCTCGCTTTCTGGTTCCATTTCCGGGGGCGTTGCCCCCGGCTTTCCGGTCCATCCCCTGCGGGGATGGATCCAAAGGAACGCGACTTCTGGAGGACAATCCTCCTGCTTCATGAATCATCCAGGTCAAGTCGTGCCCTGACGTCCTTCAGGCGCTCTACACCAACCCTGAAAACAGGCTAGCGCCTAACACCTGTCTTACTGCGCGGGCGGGGCGGAGCGCCGGGTTTCCCAATCCGCCAGCGAGCGCTTATAGATCCGGATCCACCCTCGGCGCGATTCAACGGTGTCCTGGCAGAGGTTCTCGGCGATGGGCGTGTCGGGCATCTGGCGGCGGTGGTAGCGCGTGAAGCTGTAGGGCCGCGTCAGCGCGAAGCGGTCGTCCACGGTATAGAGGTGCTCGATGGAATCATTCTCGATAAAGCGCAGGCGTTCGACGACGTGCAGGGCTTCGCTGTGGCGCGTGGCCCTTCCCGAGAGCCAGGTCTTGTCATTGAAGCCGATGGTGTCAATGACCAGCGTGTCTCCCTCCCAATGGGCGACCGAATCGCCGTTATACGTGAGGGGCGGATTTTTCCGGTGCGGACGGTTGAGATAAATTCTGCGGATGCCGCCGGTGAGCATTCCGCCGCCGCCGCGCGCGATCAGCGTGATTTTTTCAGGCGAGGCGAGCAACTCGATGGCGCCCCCGCCGCCGGCGCGGAAGAGTCCCGTCGGACGGCAGATCTGCCCCGTGTCCTCGATTTCGAAATCGGTGGCGTCGCGCCGCGCAATCGCCCAGGGCTGCGACAGCGGGACCACAATCTCGTCCAAGCCGTAGTCCGGGTTGCCGGTGCCGTCGGGCCGGGTGCGCCGCGGGGCCGGGTCGGTGGCCCACATGCCCACCCATTTCTCCATCCAGCCCGCCGGCGCGGGCGTCGCTTTCTCGGACCGGTTGGCGGCGGTTTGGGCGGCTGCGGCCCACGCGAAAATAGCAGGCATCGCAACGAGAGCCATTCGGAGCAGCGTTCTCCCCCAGCAGACGGGCATCGTGGTTATCATTTCTCCCTCCCTCCCCCGAAATCACCGAAGGCCGTCAGGACTCCAGCTCCCACCATCGCGGCGGGCTTTCGGCAGAGCCGCATCAGAATATTACACCAAGTTGCGTTCCCCCGCGCAGCGGACCGTTTGTTGAGGCATTCTCGAAATCGGCGAAGGAAGTCAGAGAGAAGGTCCCAGGAAAAAAGGGACCGCAAGGCTATTGCGAGGGAGCGGCGGATGCGGTACGGTACAAGAGAAGAGAGCAAACCAGGGAGGAAATGAAGAAAGCGATGCCACCCGAGACCCCCCGGCGTCAGGCTCCCGTCCCCAGCCGTTCCGGACATCCTGTCCAAATACATTGAGAAGGTGCTGCGGCGGCGGGGAACGCGAGATGTAATCTGCAGAGTCTTCAAGCCCTCGGGGGTCGAAGTCAATCTCACGACCGAGGTTCGCCCCGCCCTGCGAAACCTGGACAAGCGCTGCCAGAAGAAAGTCGCCGGCCGCCGCTGAAGGGAGCAGTGGAGAGTGGTGGGTGAACTCCCGTTGACAAACGGTCCGGCTGGCCCCTACACTGGTTTCGATAGAGTTGCGTCGGGGGTGGAAACTTCCGGCCGTCTCTGAAGCGTCGCCTCGTCGGGGCGTGGCTCAGCCTGGTAGAGCACCTGGTTCGGGACCAGGGGGTCGGAGGTTCAAATCCTCTCGCCCCGACCATTTTCCCGTTCAAAATTATTGTATTAGCGTGCTGCCACTTTTTGGCTCCTCTCGAACTTATGTCCATTTGGGTCTGCCAACCGAAGGCGCGCCAGATGCGGGCCACAGCCATGTGCGACACCTGCGTGGCCTGCGCCATCGAGCGGGTGCTCCAGTGGGTCGCTTGCGGCGGCGTCGACTCCAGGGTGCGGGTCATCACCTCAACAAGTACGTGTGGATTCCTGATTCGAAGACGCCCAATGGAATCGCGGGGTCCCACTCACAGAGGTGCAATAGAGGGGTTTTGGTACAGTTTTGCTACAGTTTGGGCAAGAAATTGCGTTTCTGAACGGGACAGAAATTTGGATGTGGTTTAGAATGAATGTACGGGCCGGTAGCTCAGTCGGCAGAGCATCTGCCTTTTAATTTCAGGCGAAGCCAGCAACCTGTTGAAATCTCAATCCTCGTGGGGCGCTTAAGTAGTTGACGGAGCGTGGCAGCGCCGGTTATTGTTCACGATTCTGTTCAGAAGCCGCTCCGAAATCATCTAGTTCCTCCTTCTATCATCCTCCTATCAAGGAGCTTGACCGCGCTGCGCGCTGGACCTATAATTGCTGAAGAAGAAAGTGATGCTGCGGCCGATTGCATTCACGCTGCTCGTTGCCGGGGTGCTGAGCCACCCCCTGGCGATCCTCTGCATGGACGAGTGCGCGATGCCGAAGAACGACGATGCCAAAGCTACTCCCATCCAATCAATCGTCCAGGCCGATATGCGAGAGTGCTGCCTCGGTTCCGCGCGGGTCACCAAGCAGTGGGAAGGCAAGCCGCAGCCAAAGATAAAGCAGCGCGGTCCAACGCCGCTGCTGGCCGTGGGCGTGGTCGCGGTTGGGTTTTCTCACGCACTCCTCCCCCCGGCGCCGGTCGAACAACGCGGCTCCCCGCCCAGGGGGGCTTCCCTGCAAGTCCTCCGCATTTAACCTCCCTTCCTGGTTATTTCCCGTAACTACTTGTGTCTTCCTTCGAGCGTGGTGTCTACGCTGGCTGTGGGGCACGACCAATGCCGACAGGAAGGCATTCCCGGTAATCCATTCCGGGCAGAGCCTGTGCGATTGAGTTGCTTACTCGGTCTGTCGCCGGGCTTCGCTCCAGGAAGGTTTAGGTCATGAAACCGAACGCAATCTTCACCGCACTACTCTTGTTTCTGCCTGCGGCCGGGCTGCTTTCCGCCGCCGAAAATTCGTCTTCGGCAAGCAACGTCCCCCCAGGCTCGACGCCAGCGCGCGGCAGGGTCCTCCCGGCAGCTGCGCTTCAACTGCCGACCGACGGGACTCTCTTTCTTGCTGACCTGGTTGAGGAAGCCCTGCGCAACAACCGCGACATCCGGGCAGCACAAAGGAAGTACGAAGCGAGCCGCCAGCGACCCTCGCCGGCGAGCACGCTCCCGGAACCCACCCTCAGCTTCATGTCGAACAACATCGGGAACCCGATCCCGGCCACCACGCTCGGCGAGCAGGACATGAGCATGGCCGGGTTCGATCTGACGCAGGAACTGCCTTATCCCGGCAAGCTCCTGCTCAAAGGGAGGATGGCGGAGAAGGAAGCCGACGGCGAGAGGCACGGCTACCGCGGCGTCGAGCTTCAGGTCGTTTCGCAGGTCAAGCAAGCCTTCTACCGTTTGCGGTTCGTGCACCAGGCCCTCGACGTGATCGAGAAAGACCGCAACCTGCTCGACCAGTTCGCCCGGATCGCGGAAGCTCGCTACGCCGTCGGCAGGGCCATCCAGCCGGACGTGCTGCGGGCGCAGGTGGAGCTTACCGTGCTCGAAGAGAAACGCATCGAGTTCGAACGGCAGAAGGGCACCCTCGAAGCGCAGCTCGCAAGCCTGCTCAACCGGCCGCCTGACTCGTCCCTTGGCCGCCCCGCCGATTCCCCCAAAGCGGCGCTTTCGGTGAGCCTCGACGAGCTTTATCAAAGCGGCCGGACCCAGGCGCCCACGCTCCGGCAGGAGCAGGCCATGATTGAGAAGAACACCTACGCTCTCGACCTCGCCCGCAAGGACTACTACCCGGATTTCGCGGTGGGCGCGGGATGGTTCTCCCGGGGCGGACTGCGCGACCTGTGGAGCCTGCGCTTCGACGTCAAGGTCCCGCTCTACTTCTGGCGAAAGCAGCGGTACGCAGTCGCGGAGTCGGCCCACTCGCTCGAACAGTCGCGGCGCGAGTATGAAGCCACAACGCAGACCCTCCACTTCCGCATCAAGGACGACTACCTGATGGCGAAGGCGAGCGAGCAGTTGCTGGACCTCTACGCGCAAGCGATCGTGCCGCAGGCCACGCTGGCGCTCGAATCGGCGATGTCGAGCTATCAGGTCGGGACGCTCGATTTCCTGTCGCTGCTCACCAACTTTCAGCAGCTCCTCGAATATGAGCTCGAATACCACCGCGAGTTCGCGGCGTTTCATGAAGCGCTGGCGCGCCTGGAAGAGACCACCGCCAGCCGGCTGGTGGAGTGATTTCGAAAAGGAGAAACGGTATGACCGCGCACCGAATCTTGGGCCTGGTGTTGAGTTTC
>CAYWWM010000179.1:0-6217 GCA_964461735.1 uncultured Solibacteraceae bacterium
ACCCGGTTACCGTGGATACAGAGACCGAGGTGGAAAAAGTGATCCAACTCCTCAACGAGGAAGGCATCGTCCGCGTTCCGGTCACCGAAAAAGGGAAACTGGTGGGGATCATCTCGCGCGGGGACGTCATCAAAGCGGTCCTCGAGCCGGAGTTCATGACCTTTGGAGGGCGTTGATCGGCTCTCCCGTTCAGTTTGCTACGGGGAAGGAGAAACTCCATGAAACTCCTGACTATCATCCAAGTCGGCGGATGGATTCTTTGTATCGTTCTTATCGCACCACGAATTCTTGCCGCCCAGCAGGTTGACGCTGCGGCCGGCAAGGCGGTATATTCCAAGAATTGCGCCGCATGTCACGGCGCGGCCGGCGAAGGCAAGGAAGCCCTCGCCAAAGCCCTCAAGGTCGAGATGCGTCGCCTGGGATCGAAGGAAGTCCAGGCGAAAGCCGACGGCGATCTCCGCAAAGACGTGACGGCAGGGGTCGGCAAGATGAAGCCGGTGGAGAAGTTGAGTGAAAAAGACCTCGGCAACCTCATCGCTTATTTGCGCGGCCTGGCGGAGAAATGACGAGGTGTTAGGTGTTAGGTGTTAGGGGTTGGGTGTTAGGTGGATCAACTACAGGAGCGCGAAGGAGTCCCGATGAGTCACAAGCTGGTTACAAACGGTAACAGGGCGAGACGCACGCCGGCGTGGGAGACGGTCTCCTTGCTGCTGATTTTTTTCCTGGGGGGGGGAGTTCACGGCAGGGCGGCCGCATCGCCGCAGGGAACTCAGCCGGCCCCCCAGCAGGCAGACGATGCGCGGTACATCGGGAGCGATACCTGCCGGCTCTGCCACATGGCGAGCTATAACGCGTGGCGCGGCACCGCTATGGGAAAGGCGTTCCTGGACCACGCCAAGACTCCGCTCGAAGCCCGAGGCTGCGAAGCCTGCCACGGACCCGGGCGGGCGCACGTGGAGGGCGGAGGCGACCGGTCCGCGATCGTGCGGTTCGGCAAGGACTCTCCTCTCCCCCCGCAGGAGCAAAACGCCCCCTGTCTGGCGTGTCATGAAAAGGGGGCGCGGCTGTTCTGGGAAGGAAGCACGCACGAGTCTCGGGGTCTAACCTGCGTCTCCTGCCACCAGATTATGCGGCCCAACATTCCTTCCCTGCGCTTCAATGAGCCGCTGACGGGGAACCGCCAGTTCGTGCAGCAAACCAAGATGGAAGTCTGTTTTCAGTGCCACCAGTTGCGCCGCGCGCAGGTGCAGCGCTCTTCGCACATGCCGTTTCGGGAGGGAAAAGTGACGTGCACCAATTGCCACAATCCGCACGGCAGCCCCAACCCCAAGCTGCTGCTCGAGAGCACGGTCAACGACACGTGTTACTTGTGCCACGCGGAGCGCAGAGGGCCGTTCCTGTGGGAGCATCCTCCGGTGATGGAGAATTGCATGAACTGCCATGAAGCGCACGGGGCGAGCCGGCCGCAATTGCTGAAGGCCAGCATGCCCAGGCTCTGCCAGCAGTGCCACAACGAATCGCGGCATCCGACCACGCCGCAACTGTCCACGGCGCGCTTCGCCTTCAACCGCGGGTGCACCAACTGCCATTCGCAAATCCACGGCTCGAACCACCCCTCGGGGGTCCGGTTCCATCGGTGACGGGGCGGGCGAGCGCATGTCCCTTGAAGGTCCCTGCTTGCCGATCAGACGGACGGCATGGAGTTGGCAGTTTAGAAATGGAGAAACCGCAATGAACACCCGAACACCTTTTTTCGGCAAGTTTACCTACCTCTTTCTCGTGCTTTTCTTACCCCTCCCTTGCTGGGGAGCGGCAGAGACAGTGTTGGTTGATTGCAATCTCAGCGAGAGCATCAACGAGGCTCTCCGCCACGTGAAGCCCGGCGACACGCTTCAGGTGAGTGGTGCCTGCGTGGAAAATGTGGAAATCACCGCACAGTCGGATGGGGTAATCCTGGACGGCCAGGGAATCGCAACCATCGCCGGCCCGGACTCCTCCGAGGACACCATCCGCCTCGTGGGCCTGAGAGAGGCCACGGTCCGAGGCTTCCGAATTACCGGAGGTCGCGACGGGATCCACACGAGGTGGGTCACGCTGGTTTATCTCCTGAACAACACCATCGAACAAACTGGCAGGAACGGCATCCTGCTCACTCGAAACAGCTATGCGCACATCTCCAACAATGTAATTCAGAACAACCCGCGGAATGGCATTGATCTCCGGGATAGCCGCGCGCGCATGGGGCATTCTCTGGACGAGCCACCCCAAGCTGCTCCGAACCTGATTCAAGGCAACGGCGGCCAGGGGATTGTTGTGTCCACCGCTTCCGTGGCCCGCATTGGCGGGAACACGATCCGGAACAACGGCCAGAACGGGATATTCGTCGAGAAGCTTTCCCACACCGACATAGGTTCCAACATCATCGAAGGCAACGCTCAAAACGGAATCCAAGTGAACACAAGTTCCGGTGTCAATCTGGGAACCGATACAGGGAGTGGTTTGGAGAATGCGCCGAACAGCACCGGCACGCCGAACGGGCAATGGGGGATTGAGATCCTTGGCAGTTCCTACGCAGATGGACGACTCGGCACTCTCAATGGCGTCCGTGGGCCGAGGCGCTACACCCCCGACACGAATGACAGCCTCTTGCCCCCATTTTGAAATTCGCTGCGGGTGGAAAGGGCCAAAGCGTTTACCGACTGATTCGTTTACCGCGGCTAGCGGGTACCCGGTTCGCAGTAGATAGGGCACAGAAGGGAAATTTCATGGAGCGCACTCGCAACTTCAGATGGCTGCTAAGTGTTACGGCCCTGGCGTTCGGTTTCCTCGTGAGCAAGCCACTCTCCGCCCAGACCGCGGAGGGCGAGCGCGGGCGTATCGAGATCGGGATTCGGCAGCTCTATGGAGACCGCAGGTCGGCCAAATTCAACGAGTACCGGGACATCCCGCAGGGAGCCTTTATCCAGAGCTCGGAGATCAACCTGGGCAGCTTGCTCGACAACACCTTCTTTGTGCGATTTCAGTCGCGCGACGCTCTGGAAGAGGATCAAAGTTACTTGCTGAATCTCGGCGTCTACCGCAAGTATCGCCTGGACCTGCAATGGGACCAGACGCCGCATGTCTTTACCGACACGGGCCGGAGCTTCTTTCTGGAGACCACGCCCGGTGTCTTCACGGCGCCTCCGCCGCTGCGCAGTCTGTTGCAGAGCGATCCCGGGAATCTCCGCCCCTTGCTCGAAAGCGCGCGCTTGCTCGATCTGTCTCTGCGCCGCGACCGGGGCGCGGGGACTTTCACCTACACCCCCAGCACAGACTGGGACGTGCAGCTGCAATACTCCCGCGAGAAGCAAAGCGGATATCGCCCCTTCGGCACCACGATCAATTCTTTCTCCAATACGCTGGAGATGCCGGAGCCGATTGATTACCGCACCCATCAGGTGAAGGTGGGCACGGAATACGCCCGCCGAGCCGGCGGGTTTCAGGCGAGCTACAGCGGCTCCATTTTCAGCAACGAGACCGGCACGTTGATCTGGGACAACCCGTTCTCGGCCGCCGACGGCGTGAATCGAGCCACGCGCGGGCGACTGGACCTCTATCCCGACAACAGCGCGCATCGGCTGACCTTTGCGGGCGCTCTCAATTTCTCCCACGCGACGCGCGTGATGGCCAGCGTCGCGCCGGGCTGGATGCGACAAGACGACCCCTTCCTGCCCTTCACGATCAACACCGCCGTGCCGAACGTTCCCGCGCTTCCGGCTGCGAGTCTCCACGGCAGCAAGCAGACGCTGGCGATGAACTACACGCTGACCAGCGAGGCGATTCCGCGAGTGCCCCTGACGCTCCGCTTTCGCACCTACGATTACAACAACAACACACCCAGTCTCGTCTTTACCGACTACGTCCGAACCGACGCGGTTTTAGGAGGAACATCCCGGCGCAATCTCCCGTATGCCTACGACAAGAAGAACCTGGGATTGGAGGCGGCGTGGGAATTCCGCCGGAAATCCTGGGCCAAGTTCGTCTATGAGTGGGAGCGCTACAACCGGGAGCACCGCGACGTGAGCCGATCGGACGAACACACTGTGGGAACGACGTTCGACTTCAATCCGCGCAACTGGCTCCTGCTGCGGGCCTCGTACCGGCATTCCAACCGCGATCCGGAGCACTATGAGCCGAACGAGGAATCGTTCCCGCTGGGCGAGCCGGCTACGGCGCTCGGCCAGCTCCCCGCCCTGCGCAAGTTCGACGAAGCGTCGCGAACCCGGCACCGCGCCGAAACCCTGCTTGAAATTACGCCGGTAGACCAGCTCACGTTCGGGGCTTCCTACGGCACCACCCAAGACGACTACCAGGAAACCGGCTGCACGTGGCTGGGGTTCGACCAGTGCTACGGCTTGCTGAAGGACATCAACTACAATTACACGTTCGAGATGACGTTCAATCCGAACCCCGCCGTGACGCTGTTTGCCGAATACACGCGGGAAAAGTACAAATACCGGCAGCGCTCCCGCCAGCGCGTTCCGCCCACCGCGACGGTGCCGGCCAACGACGATCCGAACAACGATTGGGAGAGCAACCGGCGCGACCTGGTGGATGTCTGGTCCGCGGGGCTGGACGGAAGCATCACGGAGCGGGCGCTCTACAGCCTGTTCTACAGCCTTTCGACCGCCAAGAACACGGTGTCGACGCGGGCGCTCGGCTCCGCGGCGATTCCCCGGTTTCTGGTGACGACGGCGGAAGACTATCCGGACACCAGCAATCGCTGGCATCAGCTCGTGGCCTCCGTGAAGTTCCCGTTCTCAGGAGGGTTTGCTCCCAAGCTGGAATATCGCTACGAAAAGTACGACCGCGTGGACTTTCAACTGGAGCGCCTCAGCGAATATACGATTCTCGACCCCGGCGCCGCCACCTCCGTCTTTCTGGGCGTGGGAGCGGATGTGCCCGGGTATGACGCGCATATTCTGTCGGTGAGCTTGGAGTACCGCTTCTGAAGCGTGTTCCCAATTGATGTAAGCTGAGACAGACGGTGGACCATTTCCCATGCCTGAAACTACAAGTGCAGGTCCCTCGTCGCGGAGTTTACTCTGAGAGCAGCCGAAGGGCTCCTCGGGATGACAGCCACTATGACAGGCCTCTCGGCCGCATCGGCGTCAACGACTCTCCTTGGGTTCCTGATTCTGATGACCGCGGTTCTCGTCGTTCTCCTCATCGCGAAACCAGGGATTACGGAGACCCTCAGCGGAAAATTTCTGGCGTTCGCCGGGCTATTTCTTTTTCCGCTGCTTGCCGGATACGGCGGCCTGGCCTTGCACCTCGATCACTCCAAAAGGACCGAGTTCTGCCTCTCGTGTCACGTGATGGAGCGGTACGGCCGCAGCCTGCTGCTGGACGACCGCAGCCACATCCCGGCGGTCCACTTCCAGAACCATCTGGTTCCGCGCGAGGCGGCCTGCTACACCTGCCACACAGACTACACTCTCTTCGGCGGATTCTCTTCCAAGGCGCGCGGGCTGCGCCACTTCTACGCCCAGTACCTGGGGACCGTGCCCGAGCGCGTGGAGCTTTACAGCCCGTACAACAATCGGGAGTGCCTGCATTGCCACAACGGCTCCCGGTCGTTTGAGGAAAATCCCGTGCACAGCGCGGACCCGGGAATCATGGCCTCCATCCGGTCGAATCAACTGTCGTGTATTGGCTGTCACAACCTCATGCACGACATCGAGAACCTGGAAGGCGCTGCGTTGTGGCGGGAGACGGTTCCATAATCGGTGCGATTTTGCCAGCGCCTGAATCTATGCAACGACACTTGCGCATCTCCGGAATCCTGATCCTGGCGGGTCTCCTAACGGAGGTCGGTTCACTGCTCTGGTCTCACCCGGCCGGCTTCTTCGTCTTTCTCATCCTCGGCGGATCGCTCCTGCTCAGCGGGATGCTCCTCTTTCTCTACTATCTGGTTTCCGGTTCCGGCGCAGCGGCGCAGCAGGCAGACGGAGTCCGCGAGGCCACATAGCAAGCCCTTTCCAAGCAAGCACGGCAATTCAGCAGAAGTGATTTCTTATCCGCGGAAGGAAGAACGCGCCAAGGCGTCCCCGTAGGAGGAAACGCCTTGGCGCGAGAAAGCGGGGTAGCCACGGCACGTCTTCTGTGCCGTGGGCTTGTTCCTATTCGAGCGGTTCCACGCGCAGGAGCGTCGCGCCGAGGTTGTCGCCCACCCAGA
>CAYWWM010000180.1:0-6125 GCA_964461735.1 uncultured Solibacteraceae bacterium
GCGGCGGCACGCCAGCAAGCCGCCTCGCCCCAAGCCGCTCCGGCCACACCGGCGACCCAAGCGCCGGCGGCTCGTCCGGCGGCGCCCGCCGGCGGCGAGCAGCGCGACCCTTTCCGTCCGATTGAGATCAAGAAGGAAGAACAAATCGTAGACATCCCGCCCAACTGCACCCAGGCGGGTATGGCTGGCACGCTGATCAGCCAGGTCCAGTTGCGCGGCGTCGCCAGCGACGTCAACGGCCGCTGGATTGCCGTCGTGGACAACAAGACGGGGCGGGCTTACTTCATGCGCCAGAATGACCCTCTCTGCAACGGAGTGGTCACGCGCATTGATCAGGAAAGTCTCGTGATGGAAGAAAGGACCCTGGACTCGCGTGGCCGCACCCGGACGCGCGAGGTTATCCTGCGCGCCACCCAGGAGTAGGCCGGGCCCGCGTCATGGCGCAGGGAACAAGAAGGAAAGAAAGCGAACGCTCGAGGAAATGTTTCCAACGGAGGGAGAGAGTTCATGAGATTCACAAGCCGGTGTGCGCTGTCAGTTCTGCTTCTGGCGTGGGCGGGGACTATGGCCCAGGCTGCAACGGAGCTGTTGGGCGTCCGAACGACGGTAGACCGGCAGGCGACCACCTTCCTGCTGCGGCTGCCGGCTCAAGTCGAGTACAGCCCGACGCGAATTGCTCCGCGCTTGTTCGTGGTAGACATGACGGGCGTTTCGGGAGAGCCTTCGGCGCAGAGTCAGGTCGTGGAATCGCCTCTGGTGGACAGCTACCGTCTGCTGGCCTACCGCGGCGCCGATGACCAGCCCCATCTCGCTCTTGAGCTTACCCTCAAGCAGGAAGGGCAGATCAACATCGAGGAGCGCTCCGAGGGCCTGGAGGTTCGCGTGGAGGGTCTTTCGAGCGGGCGCGCCCCGGCCAAGCCCGCCGTAGCCGCCGTGCAGCCGAAACCCGAGCTCAAAACAGAATCCAAAACAGAATCAAAGACCGAACTGAAGACCCAAAAGAAACCGTCGCAGACAGCCTCGGCGCGCCCCGCTTCCGCCGCCCGCAAGACCTCGGTGCAGGAAATTTCCGTGGCACTCGCCGAAACCGGCACCGGACTGGAAGTTGAGATTCTGGGGGACGGCGCCATGCAGTACAAAACCATGGAGCTGCGCCGTCCGGACCGCCTGGTGTTAGACATTCCGGATGCCGTGAACCGCATCCGCCAGCGCCGCCTGGAAGTGGATACTCCTCCGCTCAAAACCGTGCGGGTTGCCCAATTTGCCCGCCAGCCCGCCATCACGCGGATCGTGATGGATTTGGATCACAAGGTTCCTTATGAAGTTCGGCAGCAGGCGAACGGTTTATTAGTGGCCCTGAGAGCCTCCCAGGCCGCTGCCGCTGTTGCTCCCGAGCCGGGCGCATTAGCCAGCGGACAATCCGAGCGACCGCAAGGGAGCGGAGGTTCGCAAACCAAGCCGGTCGCGAGCGCGACGAGCGAACCGCCTGTGCCTGTCGCAACCCTAGCCGAAGCATCTGTTTCCGAACCGGAAGGCGAAGTGATCGAGAGCGATCTCTCCGGGCATACGGCCCAGGCGGCCGAGGGGCCTCAGCCGGAGGCGAATGAGGCTGTGGCCGCGGATGGCGTGTCCCCGTTGGTTCCCGAAGAGCCGGTGCTGGTGGCTTCCAGTCAGCCCCCGACCACCCCGACCCCCGGAACGCCGCCGGTGGTTGTGACGTCACCGCCAGTCGGGGCGTCTCTGGAGCCGGCCATTGCTGCCACGGCTGCGGCGCCCGCGACCGTTCAGCAGGCGCCCGCCGCGATCATGGCGCAGACCACACCCCGGACGGCCCCTGCCGCAGCGCCCGTTCTGATGGCGCAGGCCGGCGCTCCGCTCAGCGCTCAATTGGCCGGGGCGCAGCGGCCTTCTTATACCGGCGAGCCGATCTCGGTCAACCTGAAGGACGTGGACCTCGACGACTTCTTCCGGCTGATTCATGAAATCAGCGGCCTGAACATCGTCCTCGATCCCAACGTCTCCGGGACGGTCACGATCGTCCTCGATGAGGTCCCGTGGGACCAGGCTATGGACATCGTGATGCGCAACAACGGCCTGGCGGAAGGGGAGCGGATCGGCAACGTGGTGCGCATCGCGCGCATTTCCACGCTGGAGGCCGAAGCCAAGGCGCAGCTCGCCCGGGCGCAGGCCGAGGCCCAGGCCATCGAGCAGAGCCAGCCGCGCCAGACCGTGACCCGCGTTCTCAGCTACGCTCAGGCCGAAGGACTGGTGCCGACGCTCAAGCGGTTCCTCTCCGCGCGCGGCGACCTCACCTTCGACGCCCGCAGCAATATGCTGATCATTACCGACATCGCGCCGGCCATCGGCGAAATTGACCGCCTCCTCGGAACGCTCGACCAGAAGTCGCAGCAGGTTGAAATCGAAGCCCGCATCGTATCTGCGAGCCGCCAATTCGCGCGCGACATCGGGAGTCAGTTGGCCGCCTCGGGGCGGTCCGGGCGGGTGGTGATCGGCGGAACCACTCAGATCGACGCCGACAACCCCATTGAGCGGACTCCTGGCCCCCCGTTTTCCGTTTCGGGCACTGGGTCGCAGCCGTTCCTATCCAACTTCCCGGCGGTCGGTGCCAGCTCGGGAGCTAGTTTTCTCATTACTACTCCGACCTTCGCGCTCGACGCCATCCTGACGGCGGCGGAGCAGCGCGGATTGGGCAAGCTGATTTCGCGTCCCAAGATCATCACGCAAAACAACGTGCAAGCCGTGATGCAGCAGGGCGTCCGGATTGTGGTCCAGACCCTTATTAACAACACGCCTACCGCTCAGTTCGTGAACGTGGTTTTGCGGCTGACCGTAACCCCCCAGATCACCGCCGAGGGCACCGTCTTTCTCCGCGCCGATATTGAGAACACCGGCATCGTCCCCGGCGGTAGGGACGTCAACGGCGTCCCGACCCTCAGCACGCAGCAGGTCACCACGCAGGTGCTGGTAACCAATGGCGGGACGGTCTTCTTCGGCGGCGTGCTCCAGAACGAAAACAACCTGACCGAACAGCAGGTTCCGCTTCTCGGCAGCATCCCGCTGGTCGGCAACCTGTTCAGACGCCGGGCCACCAGCACGACCACCAACGAGCTGCTGTTCTTTATCACCCCGCGGATCGTGCAATTGTAAGTTGGACGTTGGGCTCCCTTCCGGAAGGACTCCCCGCGCGGGAGTCCTTCCTATTTAGGGGATACCGCACCGTTTCCCCACCGACCCGTAATGCCACTGGCAGACCCATCGCCGTACCCGCTCCGCATGGCTAGGCTCCGCGCCCGCCTCGAAGAAGGGCGCCTGGAAGCCCTGCTGGTGACCTCGCTGCCCAACGTTCACTACCTGACCGGGTTTTCGGGGAGCGCGGGCGTGGTGCTGGCGACGATGCAGGGCTCGACGCTCTTCACCGACCCCCGCTACGACTTGCAGGCGCACGACCAGGTGCGCGATTGCCGCGTCGTCATCGTCAGCGGGGATGCGCTGAAGGCGGCCGCCCAACGAGCCAAACGGGGCCGCTTCGCGCGCCTCGGGTTTGAAGCCGGGGCGGTCACGTTCCAGACCCACCAACGGCTTAAAGAACTGCTCCCCCAGAAGCGCCTGGTTCCCACCGACGGCTGGATCGAGACCTTGCGGATCGAAAAGGACGAAGGCGAGATCGAGCAGATCCGTCAGGCGGTGGCGCTCGCTTCGCGGGCGTTCTCGGAGACCCTGCCGTTGCTGCGCCCCGGCATCCGGGAAATGGAAGTAGCCGCCGAGATCGAGTACCGCATGCGGCGCTACGGCGCCGAGCAGCCCTCGTTTGAGACCATCGTGGCGTTCGGCCCGCGCACGGCCCTTCCTCATGCCCGCGCCACCGCGCGCGCCCTGCAGCCCGGCGAATGCATTCTCATGGACCTGGGTGCTATACTAAACGGCTACGTCAGCGACATGACGCGGACGGTCTTTCTGGGCCAACCGTCCCGCAAGGTCTCCCGAATCTATCGGGCCGTCCTGGAGGCCCAAAAAGAGGCGGAAGAAACCGTCCGGGCTGGGGTAAAATGTGCGGCGGTGGATCGGGTCGCCCGGCAGGTCCTGGAAGGCTACGGGTACGAGGAGTATTTCACCCATAGCACCGGCCACGGGGTCGGGCGCGAAATCCACGAGCTCCCGCGCATCGGCAAAAAGCAGCGGACGGTCTTGCCCGAGCGCGCGGTCATCACGGTCGAGCCGGGCGTTTACCTCCCCGGCTTTGGCGGGGTGAGGATCGAGGACGTGGTGGTCGTCCGAAAGGATGGACCCGAGATACTGACTCAGACCCCAAAGGAACTCACAGTTCTCTAGCGGTTTGGCACGAAATCGCGCCGCCGAAAGAACCGCAAGAACCGAGACAACCGAATATTCATGAATCTGAAAGAGATCAAAGAGCTGGTGGATCTGATTACGGAAAAGGGCATTTCCGAGTTCGAGTTGGAGCGCGCCGGCGTCCGCTTGAAGATCAGCCGCCCTGGAAATTCCAGCGTCCCGGAGGCCGCCGCTCCCGGGACGGAAGCGAGGCCTGCGGTTTCAGCCGAGCTTCCTCCGACCCCGCCCCGAGTTCTTCTAACCCCCGCCCCCTCTCCTCCCGCCGAAGCTCCTCCTCAAACCAATGGGCTGCACGTAGTCCGTTCGCCCATGGTGGGCACGTTCTACTCCGCTCCCGCGCAGGGTTCTCCTCCGTTCGTGCAGGTAGGGGATAGGGTGCAGGCTGGCCAGGTGCTCTGCATTATCGAGGCCATGAAGTTAATGAACGAGATCGAAGCGGAGTTGGCCGGCGAAGTGGTGGCATGCCACGCCGAGAATGGCCAGCCGGTCGAGTACGGGGAGCCGCTGTTCGAGCTGCGGCCGACTGCAAAGAAAAGTTAGCCCCGGAGGCGCTAGAGGGCACAGAGGGATTTCTTTCCCAAGACAGGAACTTACGGCCTTGTAGTACTGGCGAGCGCTGCATGTTCAAGAAAATCCTGGTGGCCAATCGCGGGGAAATGGCTTTGCGGGTGATCTGCGCCTGCAAGGAGCTCGGCATCCAAACCGTTGCCGTTTACTCGGAGGCCGACGCCCACTCTCTGCCGGTGCGTTTTGCCGACGAAGCGGTTTGTATCGGCCCGGCCCGGCCGAGCGCCAGCTACCTCAATATCCAGAGCGTCATCAGCGCAGCCGCGATTACCGGCGCCGACGCCATCCATCCCGGCTACGGGTTCCTTTCCGAAGACGCCAACTTTGCGGAAGTCTGCCAAACTTCCGGGGTGACTTTCATAGGGCCCCCGCCGGAGATCATTCGCCTGATGGCCGACAAGAGCGCCGCCCGCAAGAGGATGAACGAAGAGGGAATCCGAGTCCTGCCGGGTTCCGAAGGCATAGTCGCCAGCATGGACGAGGCGGCCGAAGCGGCGCGCGCCGTCGGCTACCCGGTTCTGCTGAAGGCGGCCGTCGGCGGTGGGGGCCGCGGCATGCGGGCTGCGAGGGAGCCCGACGAGTTGCGCGAGGCCTTTGAGGCCGCCCGGCGCGAGGCTATGCAGGTGTTCGGATCGGAGGACCTGTATCTCGAACGGCTGATTCCGAACGCCCGGCACATCGAGCTTCAGGTCCTCGTAGACCAGTCCGGCAAGGCGCTCCACCTCGGCGAGCGCGAATGCAGCATCCAGCGGCGGCACCAGAAAATCCTCGAAGAATCCCCCTCCCCCGGCCTGCGCCCGGACAAGCGCCGCAAGATCGGGACGCTGGTCGAGCGCGCGCTGAGCTCCATTGGTTACACCAACGCCGGCACGGTGGAGTTTTTGATGGACGAGCGGGGCGAGATGTACTTCCTCGAGATGAACACCCGCATTCAGGTGGAACATCCCGTCACCGAGATGGTGACCGGCATTGATCTGGTCAAGAGCCAGATCCTCCTAGCCGCCGGCGCGCCGGTGCCTGAGATCTCGGCGGGAGAGCTGTGCCTGCGCGGGCACGGCATCGAGTGCCGGATCAACGCGGAAGACCCCGTTACGTTCGGCCCCTCCTCCGGCCGCATCACGTCGTTCCACGTACCGGGGGGAACCGGCGTCCGCGTGGACACGTTTGCGCACGCTGATGCAGTGATC
>CAYWWM010000181.1:0-6105 GCA_964461735.1 uncultured Solibacteraceae bacterium
ACAAACTCACGCGATCCGCAAACGGGGCACCACTGTTTGCCGTCGCCGAAGACCACAATCGGTTTCCCTTCCAAGACGATTCGCAGGAACGTGTCAATGAAACCGCGGCAATCCTGGTAAATGGCTTGCCGGGGGCCATAGACGTTGCCGAGCCGCAGGCAGATGGTGCGCATTTGAAACTGCCGCCGCAGCAGGAAGTGGTATTGCTCGGCGGCGTGTTTGTGCACGCCGTTGTAGTCGGCCGGGTTGACGGGATGCTCCTCGTCGGCCGGGAGGTACTCGGGGCGGCCGTAAACCTGCCGCGAGCTGGCGTAGACGATGGTCGCTCCGGGAACCGCGGCGCGGCACAAATCGAGGAACTGCACCTGCGACGCCACGTTGATCGAGAGGTCCCGCAGCGGGTTGGCCATGCTGTTGACGTGGCTGATTTCTCCGGCCAGGTTGAAGATCACGTCCTGGTCCGCGACCACGGGCCGCATGGCGGCAGCGTTCCCGATGTCATGCGGAAAAATGGCAACGCGCTCCCGGACGGGATCGAGATTGGCCGGATTGGCTCCGCAACCCGGGACCTGCGAGTCCACCACCGTCACGCGCGCTCCCGCTTCCACCAGCGCAATGGTCAGATTGCTCCCGAGGAAGCCCATGCCCCCGGTCACCAGGACGCGGGCATCCCGGTACGAATTGCGGGCAGCGCCGTGGGCTGTCTCTGTCATTTGGGGTTGAGTTCGGCGACGTTCTGCCGGGCGGCGGAAGGGGTCCAGCGCATAAAATAGAGCGAGGCGAGCTGCCCGAGCGTCGTGAGGATCGAGCGCCACCGGAAGAACTGCGAGCGGCCCGCGACGCGCGGGTAATGACTCACCGGAACCTCCACCACACGGCAGCCCATCCGTTCGAGCTTGTAGACCATCTCCACGCAGATCACGCCGGAATCATGCTGCAACCGGGCCTCTTTGAGCCAGGAACGGCGGACGAGACGGAAATCGCAGTCAATGTCCCGCAGCGAAATTCCAAACAGCCGCCGCGCCATCGCGTTATAAACTTTGCCGATGACGATGCGGTGGAAGGGATCGCTGCGCCGGACCTTGTAGCCGTTGACCAGTCCCACGCCGGGTTCCAGGCGCGCCAGCAGCGCGGTCAGCTCGCCGGGGTCGTACTGTCCGTCGCCGTCGGTGTAGAAGACCAGGTCTTTTTTCGCAGCCGCGATGCCGCTGCGCAAGGCTGCCCCGTATCCTCGATTGACCGGGTGGGTGACGATTCGGAACCGCTCGCCATACTGCTTGCGGAGCCGTTCGAGCACCTGGGGCGTCTCGTCCCGGCTGCCGTCGTCCACCACCAGCACCTCGAAATCCCGTCCCGAAGCCGCCAGCACGCCGAAGGTCTTCTCGACCAGCCCTGCGATGGTGGCCTGGTCGTTGTAGGCGGGGAAGAAGGCGGAGATGCTTTCGAGCTTCATGGTTCCCAGGATGGATTCGCTCAGGGGCTGTCGTCCCTCTTTTCGGGGGCTTGTCCCGGCACGGCGGAAGCCGCGCCCATGACGGTTTCTCCCCGGATTGAGGTACTCCCCCGCGCAGCACGCTTATCGAAAAAAAGTCGCGGAGATGGTAGCATTTTTCCTGTTGCGGCGGCAAGGCATCCAATGGCGAAACGGTTGGGGGCAGGAAGACGTGACCCACTTATCCCTCGAATCCGCGACCGCGCAGGAGGCCCGGCGGGCGCGGACCGCCGACCGGTCTGCCATCGAAACCCTGCTGCACCACCGGTCGCGCGAAGTGCTCGAAGCGCTGCTCGAAAACCCGCGGCTGGGAGAGAAGCACCTGGCGATCCTGTTGTCGCGCCGCGACCTCTCGCGGGAGGTGGTGGCCCGCATCGCCGAGAACCGGGAGTGGATGAAGAGCCATCCCTTGAAGCTGGCGGTCGTCAAGCATCCGCGAACGCCCCGCCATCTGGCGCTGCCGCTGCTCAAGTTTCTATACTTGTTCGATCTGGTTTCCGTGGCGGGAGTGGCGGGCGTGCCGGCGGAGTTGAAGCGGCAGTGCGAAGAAGCGATTCTGACGCAGCAGGAAGGGCTGGCACTGGGGCAGCGCCTGAGCCTGGCGCGGCAGGGTTCGCACCGCATTGCCGCAGGGTTGCTGCTCGATTCCGACCGCCGGGTGATCGAAGCGGCGCTGTCGAATCCCGCCATGACGGAGCATGCCATCACGGCGGCGTTGTATCAACGCAAGGCGGGTCCGGAGCTGGCGTCGGCTTTGGTGGAGGACGAGCGCTGGTTTGCCCGCTACCCGATCAAGCTGGCGTTGCTGCGCGGGCGGAAGCTGTCCCTGGGGCGGGTGATGGCGATCCTGCCCGAACTGGCCCAGCCCGATCTTCTCGACCTGGCCGACGACCCTCGTGTGCGGAGCGAGCTGCGCGGCTATGTGGCAAAGCTCCTCCAAAACCGCCGCTCCCGGAAGCAAAAAAAAAGTTTGCGGGGGGGTATGAAAGTTGGGCTTGCCAGGGTACAATTTAGTTAGGCTATAATAGGGCGCGCAAATCCTGGCGGGGCTCCTTGAGCCATCGGTTAGGTTGTGGAATAGCGGAAGCCGGGTATCACTTCTTGGGGGAGGACAAATCGGCCATGAGAACGGAATCGGGTATGCCTAGAATTCTGATTGCAGCAGTTCTGGCCATCGGGATGGCCGGAGGACTGTTCGTCTTCGCGGCGCAGGCGCAGCAAGCATCGCCCTGGAAAGATCGAGCCGAATACGACGCATTTGTTGCCATCCAGGGAGCCACGGATCCCAATCAGAAAGTGGACCTGGCGGACAAGTACCTGGCGGCCTATCCGGAGTCGAAGGTGGTCGAGCAAGTGTACGCCATGAAATTGCAAGGCTACCAGCAGAGCAACAACGCCCCCAAGATCGAGGAAACGGCGACCAAGCTGCTGGAGCTCAACCCCAAGAATTTCCAAGCGCTCTACCTGCTGAGTTTTTTGATTCCGCGGACCGTCAACGTGCAGGATGCCAGCAGCGCGGGGAAACTGGATGCCTTGGGCGGCTACGCCGCGCGGGGCCTGACCGAGCTGACCACTTTGCAGATGCCGCAAGGGATGGCGCCGGCGCAGTTCGAGCAGCAAAAGAATCAATCAGCCTCGGTGTTTCACCAGTCGGCGGGTTTCGTGGCTCTGCAAAAGAAAGAGTACCCGAAGGCAATCGAGTCGCTTCGCCGCAGCGCCGAAATCAACCCCAATGACGGCCTGACCTTTTACTGGCTCGGCTCCTCGTACCTGACGCCGCAGCCGCCGCAGCATGATCCGGGGATTTGGGCCATGGCGCGCGCCGTTTCCATCACCGGCCAGACTGCGCTGCCGGGCCCGATGCAGGCGACGGTTCGGGACTACTTGACCAAGGTGTACACGGCGCGCCACGGTTCCAACCAGGGCTTGGACCAGGTTCTGGCGCAAGCCGGGCGAGCCCCCTTCCCGCCCGCCGATTTCCACGTGCTGACCTTGGAGGAGACGCCCGAGTTCAAGGCCGAGCAGGAGGCCATCCGGCAGGAGAATGCCAGGATCGAGGCCGAGCGGGCGGTGTTCGAGCGCAAAGAGAAGTTGCTGGCGGAACTCACCACCTTCGACGTGATCACGAAATATCTCCAGGAAGGCGGACAGAAGGGGGCGGACACCTGGGAACTCCTGCACGGACAAGAACTGCCGCTGCAGGGCCGGGTGATTGATCTGACGGCCGTGGGCAGCCGCACCGTGCTGCTGGCCGTTTCGCCGGCCGTGGCGTCGCAGTTGGGCGCGCATGACCTGGAGCTCACTCTGGCCGCGCCGTTGGCAGCCCCGCTCCGGAAAAGCCAGGATATTAAGTTTACGGGGAAAGTAGACTCCTTCCGGGCACGCCCCTTCTTGTTGAAGTTGGTCGAAGGGAAGGTGCAGTAAGGCAAGTGGATAGTGGATAGTGAATAGTGGTTAGTGGATAGAGTCCGAAGACCGCAGAGCAGGCAAGGCGAGGAAGCGGATTCCTTGTCCAGAGGAATTTAGCTTTCGTGACTTTGTGGTTTATTTCCTGGTGGCTTTCGAGCGGCGCTTCGGCCGCGAAGCTCCGTCCCGTCCCGTGAGCTTGTATTCTTCGACCTTCCGTCCCAGCGTGTTGCGGTGGATCCCCAAAGCCTTCGCGGCTAGCGACTGGTTTCCTTGGCTATCCTCCAGCACTTTTCGAATATACCGCTTTTCGAACTCCGAGACCGCATCCGGGAAAAACATCCCCGCGTCCACCATCTGAGCGATCAGCCGTTCCATTAAGTCTTTCACTGTCCCCTGCCCATTCCAAAAGGTCTAACTCAAATCTCGTCCCGTGATGCGGCTGAATATTTCCACATACTTCGCGGCGGTCTGCTCAATCACTGCGGACGGAAGCGCCGGAGCCGGCGGCTGCCGGTTCCACCCGATCGAGTCCACGTAATCGCGCACGAATTGCTTGTCGAACGAGGGCTGCGCGCCGCCCGGCCGGTAGCCGTGGCGCGGCCAGAAGCGGGACGAATCGGGCGTCAGCACCTCGTCAATGAGCAATATCCCTGCGTCATCGGTCCCGAATTCGAACTTGGTGTCCGCCAGGATGATCCCCTGCCGCTTGGCGTGCTTCGCAGCCCGCAGATAAATCTGAATGCTCAGGTCCCGCAGCGCCATGGCCGGGGACTTCCCGATGCGGTTCGCCATTTGATCAAACGAAATGTTCTCGTCGTGGCCGGTGACGGCCTTGGTCGCGGGAGTGAACCACGGCTCGCTCAGGCGCTCCGACTCCCGCAGACCCGCGGGCAGCGGCATTCCGGCGATCGAGCCGTTTTCTTGGTACTCCCTCCACCCGGAGCCGGACAAGTATCCCCGGACAACGCACTCGACGGGAAACGGCCGCGCCTCCTTCACGAGCATCGAGCGGCCTTCCAACTGCTCCTCGAAGCGGGGATACGGCTCGGGATACTCGCGCGGCTTCGCCGTCAGAAAATGATGCCGGACCACTCCCTCCAGAAACTCGAACCAGAACACCGAGAGCTGCGTCAGAACCTGGCCCTTGCGCGGAATTCCGGAATCGAAGACCACATCGTAGGCCGAGAGGCGGTCCGTGGCCACCAGGATCAGTCCCCCGTCGGCGCGGTAAATGTCGCGCACTTTTCCCCGCGAGGAAATCGGAACTCCGGGCAGTTCCGTCCTCGTAAGTACTGGGATCGTCATGGGGCGTTCCATGGTGAGACGCGCTCGCTGCGAGAGGCTGCCATTCTAAGCCAGACGAAAAATTTGTCAACAGAAATCTGAGGAGCAGGGGAAGCGTTGAGCGGGCGCAGTTTTCGCGAGACCCATCGCGGGTTAAGTGAAGACTTCCCGGATCGAGGAGAATAACCCCTTGGACTCGGCGGTGATCTTGTCGAGCTCGCCGGCGTCGAACCAGATGCCGTGGCAAGCCGGACAAATGTCCACGGTGATGCCTTTCATCACCGCCTCTTCGAGCTTCGAGCCGCACTTCGGGCAGTGGAGGTAGTGCAGCTCGCGCAGCCGCTTCTTTTCCTCCTCGGCCAGTTTGAGCGTCTTTTCGGCCTCCGCTTTCAGACGGCGCTGGATTTCCTGCTTCGCAAAATACTCTTCTTCTTGCTCGCTCGGTTTCACGGGCATCGGAATCCTCCTGACAACGCTCAGCGCGCGGCCACCGGGCGGCTGGCGTGCTGCTCGCGGAGCCGCCGTGCGCCTTCCACCACCACCCGGAGCTTCGCTTGCGTCTCCTCGACGCTGCGCGTCTTCAACCCGCAGTCCGGGTCCACCCACACCTGCCCGGGCTCGAGCACCGCCAGCGCGCGCTCCAGGCGCTGGTCCACCGTGGCCGCTTCTTCGATCACGTGCGAATGCACGTCCACGACGCCGAAGCTGATGTCTTTCCCGAAGCGGTGCTCGCGGAACAGCTCGAGCAGGCTGAGCTGGTTGTTGGCCATTTCGAGATCGAAATTGTCCACGGGGATGGCGAGCATCCCCGGATAAATCCGGCGGAACGCCCCGTAGCAGATGTGCGTAATGAAGTAGCCGGGCAGTCCTTCGGTCACGATCTGCATGGCCTCGACCACCAGCGGCAATTCCTCGGGGCG
>CAYWWM010000182.1:0-3568 GCA_964461735.1 uncultured Solibacteraceae bacterium
ATTCGCCTGGTGGGTGTCTCCAAAGTGTTGATGGATGTGCGTGGGGAACTTCACCCCCGCGAAATCCTTATACTCGGTGTAATTATTGTGGAGAATGGTGTCCCCGAGCAGTGGTGTAGAAACCCAAGTCTGAACTCGCTCCACTAAATTCTGTTCATTGATCGTACCGTTCACTTTGTACTTGCCGAGCGCCGTGAACGAAACGATGGTGACCTTCCGGTCGCCGAGCGGCACCGAGAAGGCTCTGGCCTCGCCCGTCATGGCGCCTTTCAGGAAGCCGTGCGGGGTGAGGAGGATTTCCAGTTGCCGCAATTCGGCAGCGGCCGGCTGCGGATTCGCCTGGCCCTGCGGATTCAAGGCCCAGGCGTAATTGCCGCTGACGAGCTGCGTCTGTCGCGTTTCCGGGAACGGCCTTCCGCCCGCCCCTCCCCCGCGCAGGTCATAGTTGCCCTGGCGGCGAGTCATTTCTTCCTTCAAGGACCTGCTGTCGTAGTCAATGGTTCGGGTGTAATTGCTCACCTCTAAACGCGGCCAGTCCGCGTCCGGGTTGTACGCCTGGCCAAACGCAGCGTTCCATCCTGTCCCGGAAAACTGGATGGACCGCAGATTGTTGGCCCCCATCGCCGTCGAAGCCGCCTGTAAGACGCTCCGAGCGTCCTGGGCCGCCGCTGTTCCCGCCATCAGAGACAGCACTCCCAACAAAACCCACGTTTTGCTCTTCATAGTCCCTCCTGATCCCCCACGCAAATTTCCCCGTTACTTCACGCTCACCCGCAGTGAATACCGATGAAAGCAATCGCGCGGCCCCCTCTTCCTGCTTCGCTTCGCTCTGGGAAAGCCGGGACTAGGGAGGCGCCTCCTCTAAGGAACAGCATGAAAGAAGTAATGCAACAGAAACGGCCTGGACTCCGGCCATTCGCCTGAAATCATACTCCGGCCCTTCCCCCGAATCAAGCGGGATCGAGAGGCCGGATTAGGGGCTTCTGGTGGGGCCCAGAAACTGGATTTACGGCGCTACTCGCGGCAGACGCGGGCGGTAGCCGGTTCGCGTGCGAACCCGGAAATCTTTCAAGTGGTCTCCCACCAGGTTCACGGTGATGTCGCGCCAGCCGCGGTTGGGATTCGGCTGCGGATAGTAGCTGAGCGCGTAGAGGTGAGACAGATCGTCCCGGATCAAAGAAAAGGCTTTCTGCTGGTCCTGCCAATCCTTGGCGAAATAGGCTTTTCCGCCTGTGCTGGTGCTCATACGCTCGAACACGGCGGTGGAGACCGGATCGTGGCGGGCTTCCCGCGTGGAGATCATATAGATGGGAATTCCTTCCGCCTGTGCCAGCTCGCGCACGTCTTCCGGGGCCACCATGCTGGCGTTATCGGGGCCGTTCGAAAACACCACGACCATCTTGCGCCCGGACACTTTAGCGGCGTCCCGCAGCGTCATCAGGATGGCATTGTACAGGGCGGCATCGTCGCCGGCGACCGTCTTCCGAACGCCCCGCAAGACGTCAACCCGGTTCTCGGTGATGGGGACGACGCGGGCGAAGTCGCGGCTGTAGGAATAGAAGGCCACGCGGTCCGGGCGGTCGAGCGAGCGGATGAATTCCGAAATCGCGTCCTGCGCAAAGACGAAGCCGCGATACATGTAATTGCTGGTATCAAACAAGACGTAGACGCTGGCGCCGGTGGCCAGGGCGGCGACGCTTTCGGGCGTCTCCTGAATGATGGGAGGATTGATCGGCCCGTCGCGCAGCGCGCGCCCGATGCGCACCGAATAGGGCTGCACGAGCCGCGGGGTGCTCTGGCCGGAGACGAATTCGCCCATTCGCCGGGGCGCCTCGCTGCCCTCGCCAAACGTGGCCAGCGTCTGCCCGATCCCGTCTTCTACCACACGAAAGTCCCAGGGCCGCAGGTCTGTGACATAGTTGCCCCTTCGGTCGGTAACGGCTACGTTGAGCAACACCATGTCCACCTCGACGCGGAAGACCGCATCGGGGGCCACCCCATCCTGAGCAACGGCCCAAAACGGCGTCGCGAGTGCTCCCATCACAAGCAGCAATGCCAGTTTCGCCATCATTTCACCCCTCATGGCCCTCATCGCCCGGCGCGTGAGCCGGACGAGGATCGAGCGAGCTTCTCAAAGGATTATAGCCCAGCCGCCGCCGCCCCGCCCAGGCCGGACGGAATCTGGTCGAGACGGAATTCCTCCCCGGTTTCGCGCATGGCCCGCAGCACCGCCGGCCAGTCTTCGAGATGCGTTGCGAAAATCTTCTCCACCATGCGGTGGGTCAGCATCGGAATCAACCGGTGCAGCAGAGCCGGCGGATGGCCTTTTTCGTGTGCCAGACGGGCCCAGTACAGATTATTCGATTCCCAGCATTCCGCCAACAGGCGGCTGGAATAGCCCAGAAACGTCGGTAACGGTTTGAGAGTCAGCAGCTCTTTCGCGTAAGTGCGCGCGAGGGCCGGATGGGGAACGCCGAAATCTTCTGAAATCCGCGCCCAGCTCGTTTCGGTGGGGTTCTCGCGCGCCAGACGCGCCAGATCCTGCCCCGCGCCGCTCATGGATTCCGCTTCGGCAGGATGGAGCCGCCGGTATTCGGCAGCCAGGAAGGCCGCTTCCGCGGGCATCAGCTCCGGCAGGACTTCCGCAGAGCGGCCGGCGGCCATCGCTCGCTCGAAACGGTCGAGCCGAACCGGGAGCATCCGGTCGAACAGGATTTCCACGATGCGCCCGCGCAGAGCCGCATCGCTTCCCCCCGCCGCGATCAACTGCTCGCCGAACTGCTGATAGAGCGCCACGGCCCGCAACTCCGCGGGCGTGATGCGCCACCAGCGGGGCAGCACGGCGGTGGTCAGCATCTCGGGAACCAGGTCCGCCCAGATCAAGGACTGCACATTTTCCGGAACGATGAAATCCTGCTCGATCTGCGCCAGCACGTAGGGAAGGTCCGCCAGCGATCCCACCAGATGCGCTCCGCCGCTCGCGGTCCAGCCGCGCCCGAACATGCGGGGAGTTTGCCAGGCCTCTTCGCCGGTGGGCGTCATCTGCCCGGAGAAATCATGCGAGCGCACCAGCAGCGTATTGTTGTGCATCATCTGGGCGCCGGGCGGCTCATAATAGGCATAATTCAATCCCACCAGGAAGTCACGGAAAAATGGCGTCAGCAGGCCGCGAGCCTCGGTCAGCTCTTGCGGATCATTCCTGGAGCGGGTCATGACGCGACCTAAATCCGTCCGGACCTGCAACGTAGCGTGGGGATTTTTGCGGAGTCCGGAAGCCCACTCGCTGCGCTCGCGGTCCGAAAAAATCGGCAGCGGCATCTCGAACTCGCGCAACTCGCCCGCGAGGCGCATCAGGGCGTCCGAGGCGGCCTGCCCCTGGCTCATCCCTTTCAACCCGTCGGCGAGGCCCCAGAGCGTGTCGAGCGAAGTCAGCCGCTGCGCGTCCAGTACCGCCCGCATGCGGCCTGCCATCTCCTGCTTCATCTGCTGCGCCTCCGGAGCGGTCTGGCTCGGCCCGGCCAGCAGCGAGATGATCTCGTTCTGGAGCTCGATGAAGATCTGGTCGATG
>CAYWWM010000182.1:3578-6085 GCA_964461735.1 uncultured Solibacteraceae bacterium
AGAGCTGTTCCGAAGATCGAATCTCGGAAGCTCGATTCTCGGAGTAGAACGGCTGAACCACGCGCTGGAACGACCCGTTCAATTCCCCGCTTGGAATCTGCCTCTGCCGCGCCAGAATCTGCCACAGCCCGAGATTAGCCTGGAACATCCCCACGGCGTTGGCCCGCACCGTCCGGTTGGAGATGCGATCCACGGCGGCGGCGGCGGAGATAAACCGGCTGATGCTCGTCGCATCCAGCTCCGGCCATTCCGTGAAGATCGCAAACTGGCTGTTGTAGCGGGAAAAATTGGTTGCCACTTCCCGAACCGTCTGCGCGTTCACGCGCTGCTGCGGCGAGCGGCGACGGTCCATCTCCGTCAGGAGCAGGAAGACTTGCAGCGGGGTGTCATCGCCGGGAACGCGCGACACCGAGAACAAGGCTTCGATCAACTGCTCGGGCCGGTTCCAGCCCACCGAGCGGCGCGCCCAGTCGCGCACCACGCCGCTGTCGCTCTTGCGGCGGAAGACTTCCTTCCACACGTCCAGATTGCCCGGAATGTGCGGCTGCCCGTTGGGGCCGATATGGAGGCGGGACAGCAGAAACTGGAGCCCGGCCACCGGACGGAACACCGGCCGCGCCGGGCTGGGCGAAAGGTCCTTGCCTCGCAGCGCTTCATAGAACCGCCGCAAGCGGTCCGGCTCCGTGAAATAGACTTGCTGATCGCGCGGGATGCGGCCGAGAGTGTCGAAGTAAGCGGCCAGCCAGCCTTCATCTTTTTGCAGCAGGCCGAGCACGAATTCGCCGGGAGAGTCCGGGTCGGCGCCCACCAGGCTTTGCCAGCCCCGCTCGGCTTGCGTTCCTCCCGGAACGCGCACGCGGCCGGAGCGAATCTGAACGTGACTCCCGTAGAAGTCCAGGATGGACGCCACCGGGAGCAGCATCTGGATGCCGGGCGATTGCTGGAGCGCCGCGCTCGTGCCTTCGTCGAGCCGCGCCAGCGCCCAATAGAGGCGCGCCAACGCCGGATCGTCAATCAAGGTGTCGAGGACGCTCTTCTCCCCCACCGCCCAATCGCCCACCTCAAACAGCACCGGCACGTCCGTGGACAGAACGGAATAGGTGAAGGGCGTCCCCTGCCGCAAGGCTTCTTCCAATTCGACCAGCGGGAAGCCGGAATCAACGGCCAGAAACGCCTTTTCCGGATCGGCGGTTTCCAGTGTTGTGCCCGGTCCGCAGGGCGTCCGGAACCGGTATCCGATGATCGGGATCAGCGGCCCCGCATCCTGGCAATTGTTCACCTCGATCATCCCGTCCAGCCCGGCCAGTGCCTGCAATTCGCGGGCCTGAGCCAGGTAATCCTTGAGCAAGGAAAGGAACTCGGTTGGCCGCCGCGCCTTGTCCTGCACATATACGTAGCCTTCCACGGTGACGTTGCGCGCCAGGAACGGAAGCACTTCCTCGGGGGAAACCTTCTGGCTGATCGCCGCCATCCGCAGGAACGAAGGAAGCGGCCCGGGAATCCGAACCCGCGAGCGGTCGGAAGCCCCCTGCGCGCTCAGAGCTTGCGGCTCCGCCCACGCGCGCGGAAGCAGAACGAGAGTTCCGACCAGTCCGACTGCCAAAAGACATGCAATAATTGCAAACCGTTTTCTATGCACAGGTCCCACCCCTATCTTTAGAACGTCCGCCCTAGCGTCCACGCACCTTCAGACCTGCTCCATTCACTGCGTGCCAAAAGGATAAAACATCTCGCGGAGAATTCCAAGCCTTTTTCGCTGCGGGCAGAAGAAATCCGCAGATTACGCAGAACACACAGAAGCAGAAAGATAGGAGCCAGGAGTCAGTAGTCAGGAGCCAGAATAAAAATCAAAACCCCGTCATCCCGAGGAGTCCTGAGCGGAGTCGAAGGGCGACGAGGGACCTGCTCTTCTGTTCCCTGTTTCCTGGTCCCCTTTCTCCACTATCCACTAATCACTATCCACTATCCACTGTGGTTGTAATCTGCGGAATCTGCGGATACACTGTTTGGCAACTGTATGGCGCTGCAACCCGGCACCCAACTCGGGCCTTACGAAGTCCTCGCGCAGCTCGGCGCGGGGGGCATGGGCGAAGTGTACAAGGGCCGCGACACGCGCCTCGACCGGCTCGTGGCGATCAAGATTCTTCCGGCGCATCTGGCCGATCTGCCGGAGCTGCGCGAGCGCTTCGAGCGCGAAGCCCACGCCCTGGCCAATCTCAAGCACGCCAATATCTGCGTGCTCTACGATGTCGGCGAGCAGGAGATTGAGGAGGGAGAGGAGTCAGAAGTCAGGAGTCGGAAGCCAGGAGAAGTGCAGGTCCCTCGTCGCCCTTCGACTCCGCTCAGGACTCCTCGGGATGACAGCGAGAATAGCGGGGCAGAAGAAGTGCAAATCCGGGCCCCACTCCCTACTCCCCACTCCCCACTCCCTCCTTCCTCCGGCCGGCGCACCATTCATTATCTGGTGATGGAGTATCTGGAAGGCGAGACGCTTTCGGCGCGCTTGA
>CAYWWM010000183.1:0-6052 GCA_964461735.1 uncultured Solibacteraceae bacterium
CGCTTGTGGGAACCGTCGGTACTGATCAGTCAAGGGGCTGGTGGTATAATCCGCGCTCAACGGAGTCACACGATTGCCGATTCGATAGCTTTATGTACGCCGCCACAATCACGAACATAAGTTCCAGAGCGATCGTGGGATTTTGTGCGTCGAGGGGCGTGCCATCCGAACGGCTGCTGGCCGCCGCAGGAATTCCCGCGGAACAGATTTCAGGACCGCGTGCGAGGATTTCCGCCGAGCGCGTTTTTGCACTCTGGGAAGAGGGTCAGAAGGCGACGCATGACGCATTGATTGCCGAACATGTCGCCGGATTCGTGCCATTCGGAGCTTACACCATCGGCGACTCTCTGCTCGCCGCAGGTCCGACGCCGCGACAAGCCCTGCAGAAGCTCATCCGGACATTCCCCCTGGTCAATGGAGCGTTTGAATTGCAGTTGACCCGGCAAGGAGCTGAATCCAGCTTGGAGCTCCGAAATCCCTACGATCCCAAAGGTCCTTCCCGACTCTACGTGGAATTCTTTTTCGCATTGATTCTGTCTCGCTTGCGTTACGCAACCGGAGTCGATAGTCGTCCGAAAGAAATCTGGTTTACCCATCCGGCCACTCTCCAATCGAGCGATTGTCATCCGATGTTCCAGTGCCGCGTCCTCTTTAATCAACCGCTCAACCAGATGGTATTGGAGACGGAGTTTCTGGACTCTCCGCTGCCCTACGCAGACCCGCTGCTTAGCGAGATGCTGGAACACTACGCTCAGCGTCTATTGAAGGAATCGCTGTCTCAAGACCATCTCATACGCGACCTGCATCAGACGCTGCATGAAGGCTTGTGGAGTGGTGACTTGCGGCTGACGACGATCGCGAAGAAACTTGCTCTCAGCGGCCGCTCTCTCCAGCGCGAACTGACTTCCCGTGGCACGTCGTACAGGGAGGAAATAGACAGGCTCCGGCGCGATCTGACGCTCGCAATGTTGCCGCACCAACCGATCCAGGAGATTGTCGCTTTCCTCCGGTTTTCCGAATCGAGCTCTTTCTACCGCGCTTTCAGACGATGGACCGGCAAGACCCCTCACGAATTCCTCAATACGCCTGGCTCGTAACCTCGAAACTTCGGAACGTCTGAATGACAGCATTGGCTGGCGCAGGCGGTGAATGAATTTGTCGCATTTGGTCATTGCAACCTGAAGGATTCAGTTCTTAAGGTCATTCTGCAGATTAGTGTTGCCGGAAAGAGCCAGGGGAGCCTCGAAGAACTTCGACGTGTTTCCTCTGAGGGAGTGACATATGCGACGAGTATGGTTGGTGGCCTTCGTTCTTGCGATGGTCAGTGCCGCTTCTTTCCGACTGGGCGGCAGTCAGCAACGTGGCGCGGCAGCCAATGCGATCGCAATCGATGACGACGACATTGCCGGAACTGTGACCAGCGCCAAAGGACCCGAGGCGGGTGTCTGGGTAATCGCCGAGACGACCGGCTTGCCGACCAAGGTCCGCAAGATTGTGGTCACGGACGATCAGGGCCGGTATCTGCTCCCCGATCTCCCACAAGCCACCTATGACGTCTGGGTTCGCGGATACGGACTCGTGGATTCCCCGAAGGTTCAGTTGACGCCAGGTCAAAGACGAGCGCTCACGGCCATGCTTGCTCCCAATGCCCGCGCGGCCGCGCAATACTATCCGGCAAGCTACTGGTATTCCCTCATCGAGATTCCGGCCGAAAAGGATTTTCCCGGCACGGGGCCTCAGGGAAACGGAATCAGTCCACAGATGCAGACCCAGCACCACTGGATCAATCAGATCAAGACAAACTGCAACGTTTGCCACCAGCTTGGCAATCCGGCGACCCGGGAGATCCCGATGGCGCTCGGCACTTTTGCGTCCAGCGTCGACGCATGGGACCGCCGGCTGCAGGTCGGACAAGATGGGCAGGGCATGAGCAATTTCGTCACGCAAATGGGGCGAATGCGGGGCCTGGAAATGTTCGCCAACTGGACAGATCGCATCGCTGCGGGCGAGACTCCGCCGGCGCCGCCGAGGCCACAGCAACGGGAACGGAATCTCGTGATCACGATGTGGGAATGGGGTGGACCGGCAACATTCGCCCACGACGAGCTGAGCACAGACAAACGCAACCCAACGTCGAACGCGAACGGTATGATTTACGGCTTCGATTGGGTGAATGACGGATTCCTCATTGTGGAGCCGGCGGAGCACACGGCGACGGAGCTCAAGATTCCGGTGCTCGATCCGAAAACGCCGCCGGGCAAGTCGCAGTCGATGCCGGTTCCGTCCCCTTACTGGGGCGACACGCTTTACTGGACAGGTTCGGCGGCCACCAACCACGCCGCCATGGACAGCAAAGGACGCGTTTGGATGTCGTCCAGGTTTCGCGTTCCCGAAGACCAGCCGGGTTTCTGCGCGACTCATCCGTCGGCGACCCTGATGCCCCAGCCGCGCAGCTTTCGACAGGTGCAGTATTACGACCCGAACGGCCGCCGATTTCGCCAGGTCAACACATGTTTCGACACGCATCATGTCCAGTTCGCCGCGGACAAAGATGAGACGCTCTATGCGAACGGGCCTTTCAGCGGGGCCATCGGGTGGGTGAAGACAAGAATACTCGACGAGACCGGGGATGAACGCGCCGCCCAGGGATGGTGCCGCCCCTATTTCGACATAAACGGGAACGGAAAGATCGATCCGGCCGTCGATCATCAGGTCGGGGGTTCTTTCTACAGCGTGATCCCGCATCCCACCGATGGAAGCGTTTGGGGCGCCATGCCTGCGCCCATGCCTGGGAAGATCGTCCGGCTCGACCCGGGCACTTGCATTGGAGAAGCCTATGAGCCTCCCTTCAACAACCCCGGCAGCAACACTACCGGCTACACGCCGCGAGGAATCGATGTCGATTCCGATGGCGTAATCTGGACAGCTCTTGCGGGCAGTGGGCATTTGGCCAGTTTCGATCGGCGGAAATGCAAGGTCCTGAACGGACCCGAAGCGACCACAGGCCGGCACTGCCCCGAAGGTTGGACTTTGTATCCAGTCCCGGGACCACGATTCAAGAACGTGCGCGGCGATATCGCCGTCGATTTCCAGTATTACAACTTCGTCGACCGCTTCAACACGCTTGGACTCGGCGAAAACCTCCCGCTTGCCAACGGAACGAACTCGGATTCCCTGCTCGCATTGCAGCGCGACGGCGCCTGGCTGGTCCTGCGCGTACCGTATCCGATGGGCTTTTTCACCCGCGGCATGGACGGGCGCATCGACGACCCGAAGGCCGGGTGGAAGGGACGAGCCGTTTACGCCAACTATGGCCCAAACGCCATATGGCATGTGGAAGGGGGTCTGGGCACGCGCGGCGCTGTGGTGAAGTTTCAGATCAGGCCGGATCCTCTGGCAAGGTGAGGAGAGGTTATGCGAATGATTCATTTCTTTGTCGCACTGGTTTTGGTGTCAAACTCCGCTCACGCGCAGGTTGACCTGTCCGGCGCGTGGGGGCAGCGCTTTCACGAGGATTTACCGGAACGCGGCGCCGGACCGGAAATCGGCGACTACTTGGGTCTCCCGGTCAACGATGCCGCACGTCTCCGAGCGGATTCCTGGACCGCCGGCAAGTGGACCATGCTGGAGCGCCAGTGCGAGCCGCATCCGGCCGACTACGCGCCGCGGGGTCCGGCCAGCATGCGCATCACCAGCACCGTCGATCCGGTTTCACAAGACGTCATCTCGTGGCAGACGACGATGATGTGGATGCTCCCGCAGCGGACGATCTACATGGACGGCAGACCGCATCCGTCGCCAAATGCGCAGCACACCTGGCAGGGCTTCTCGACGGGTGAGTGGGAAGGCGACATGCTCAAGGTCACCACCACTCATCTGAAGGAAGGCTGGATGCGGCGCAACGGCCTGCCTCGAAGCGAGAAGGCAACTCTGATCGAATACTTCATTCGTCACGGGAACTACCTGACGCTGGTCACCGTTGTCAAAGATCCTGTCTATCTCAGCGAGCCGTTGGTTCGAACGTCGAACTGGGTTGCGGATCCAGGCTTTCAACTCAGTCCCTTTTCATGTATTCCGACTGTGGAAATCGAGCGCCCGCGAGGAACCGTGCCGCATAACCTTCCTGGAACTAACCCCTACCTGACGGAATTCGCCACAAAGCACGGCATTCCGCCGGAGGCGGCGCGAGGCGGCGCCGATACGATGTACCCCGAGTACCTGTCGCGGCTGCGGAGCGGCCAGAAATGAAAACAACGTCAGTCCTGTTGTTGCTCGTCCTGCCGTTCGCCGCGTGGGCCCAAGGCGACCTGGAAGTGCTGCCGGTGCAGGGAAGCGTATTCGCAATCTTCGGTCCGGGCGGCAACACCACTGTGCAGGTTGGATCACAAGGAGTTGTCGTCGTCGACACTCAGCCGGCGGCGTTGAGTGCGAAAGTGCTGGAGGAGATCGGTCGTCTTAGCTCGAAACCGATTCGTCACATCATTCTCACCAATGGCACGGATCAGAACGCGGGCGGCGCGGCGAAACTTGCGAAGGCTGGCCGTTATGTCCGCGTGATCGATTCAATCGATCCCCGGGGCGCTGATACGCGCGCGGCGATCATCGCTCATTTGGCCGTACTGGACAGGATGGCGGAAGCAAAGATTCCATCGGATTCCTGGCCTACCGACACCTACAACACAGAGGAATGGTCGCTGTTCGTCAACGGCGAGGCGGTGCAGCTTTTCCACATCCCTGAGGCGCAAACGGACGGCGACACGATCGTCTTCTTCCGCCGCTCGGATGTAATCAGCGCCGGCGGCATCTTTGACATGACTTCCTATCCGCGGTTCGACCCGCGGGCGGGCGGCAGCATCGACGGCATCATCGAGGGCCTGAACCGAATCCTGGATATCGCCGTTCCCGGTGAGAATCAGGAAGGAGGAACGGTGGTCATCCCTGGACGCGGACGGTTGAGCGACGAGACCGACGTCGCCAATTACCGCGACATGGTCACCATCATCCGGGATCGCATTCGCAGCATGGTTGACAAAGGGGCTTCCCTTGAGGAAGTCAGGAAATCGCGTCCCACGCGCGACTACGACGCTCTCTACCCAAACCCGGAATGGACGGGCGAGATGTTCGTGGAAGCCGTCTATCGGGGCTTGAGTAAGGAACGCAAATGAAGCACTCGCCTTTCCTCGTCTATATCTGCGCTGCCGTGGCGATGCTGACGCTGGGTGCGCTCGATGCCCTGGCGCAACGCGGAATCCCTGCCCCCGCCGATAGCGGCCGGCAAGGCGCCATGTTCGATATCACCGGGCAGTGGGTCGCGGTCGTGAACGAAGACTGGCGATGGCGCATGGTTACTCCTTCCAAGGGCGACACCGCCAGCATCCCTCTGAATCCGGCTGGCCGGCGTGTTGCGGCTTCCTGGGACCTGGCGGCCGACCGGGCGCAGGGCCGCTTGTGCAAGGCGTTCGGCGGACCGGGGTTGATCCGGCAGCCCGGACGCATTCGCATTCGGTGGGAGAACGACAACACGTTGGTTATGGAATTCGATGCCGGTATGCAAACACGCCGGTTGTATTTCGGCACTCCTCCTGCCCCAGGCGCCCGGTCGCTGCAAGGCCACTCGATCGCGAAGTGGTTCAAACAGCCACAAAATCGCGGGATCTTCGGCCGCGGCGGCGGTCCGCAGCGCGGCTCTCTCGAAGTCGTGACTACCAATTTGGAAGCGGGCTACCTGCGTCCCAATGGTGTCCCGTACAGCGAGCGCACGGTGGTCAAGGAGTTTTTCGATACATTCACGCTGCCCGAGGACGGGATCTGGCTGATTGTCACCACGGTCGTCGACGATCCCGAGTATCTGACCCAGGAATTTGTGGTGAGCACACAATTCAAGAAGGAAACCGGCGATTTGTCGAAATGGAGCCCGCGTCCGTGCGAAATCCCCGATCCGCTGGCGCCCCCTGCGCAGCCGGCGCGATAGTGGGCCCCTTAATGAGGAGAATGCCCTGTCGATGCCTGGAATCACTGCTTTCTTGTTGACCGCTCCGTGGCTGGCGTTCTT
>CAYWWM010000184.1:0-1373 GCA_964461735.1 uncultured Solibacteraceae bacterium
GGCCGCGTTCACCGAGCCGAAGCGCGTGCTCGGCGGCCTGCTGATGAAGCTCGAGTTCAACTGCGCCATCTACGTGGACCCGCGCTCGGGCGACGTCTATTCGGTCAACAATGACACCGTGGACCACATGGTCGTCTTTCCGCGCGACGCGCGGGGCAACGTGAAGCCTCAGCGCGAGCTGCGCACCCCGCACGGCACCTTCGGCATCGCTGTGGATGAGGTCAATCAGGAGATGTCGCTCTCCGTGCAGCACGACCACGCCGTCGTCACCTATCGCAAGAACGCGAAAGACCTGGACGAGCCGATTCGCCTCCTCCAGGGCGACCGCACGCAGATCGCCGATCCCCACGGCGTCGCCGTGGACACGAAGAACCGGCTGCTGTTCGTCGCCAATCACGGTTCGCGGTACACGGCGGCAGGCGAGCGTCCGGCGGAGATGCCGCGCCACTGGCCGCTCGGGCGCGACACCGAGGAAGTCCCCGGCTCGGGCGACTTCACGCCGGCTTCGATCACCGTTTATCCTCTGCAAGCGAGCGGCAACACCGCGCCCGTCCGTGTCATCCAAGGCCCCAAGACGCTGCTCAACTGGCCCGCCACGCTGTTCGTGGACGAAGCGCACGGCGATCTCTACGTGGCCAATGACGCCGGCGATTCCGTCCTTGTTTTCGGCATCAACGCCAACGGCGACGTGGCCCCCGCGCGCGCCATCCGCGGCCCCCGCACCGGGATCAAGTACCCCACCGGCGTCTTCGTGGACGCGAAGAACGACGAGCTGTGGGTGTCGAACATGGGGAACCACTCGGCGACGGTCTATCCCCGCGCGGCCGACGGCAACGTGGCGCCGCTGCGCACCATTCGCAGCGCGCCCGCCGGCAAACTCGCCCTGTCCATCGGCAATCCCGGCGCCGCGGAGTACGACACGCGCCGCGACGAAATCCTGGTCCCCAACTGAGTGGCGCATCCGCAGATCGCGGCCTTCGCCAGGCTGGCGGAGGAGAACACGCTTCCCCGGCGCTTGATCTACGGCCAGAACACGCGCTTGAGCCGCACCATGCACGACATCAAGTACGACGCCGTGCACGACGAGTTCGTGGTCGCCAATCCCTTCGCGCAGGCGATTCTCACCTTCCGCGGCGGGGCCGACGGCGAGGAGCCGCCGCTGCGCATCATCCAAGGCCCCAGCACGCAGTTGCGCGACTTGCAGCGCATCGAAATTGACCCCGTGCACAACGAGATGTTCGTGCCGAGCGGCAACGCGATCCTGGTCTTTCGGCGCGAGGCCAGCGGGAACGTCGAGCCGGTGCGCGTGATTCGCGGCCCCAACACGCGCTTGCGGCAGGTCGAGACCGTGGCCGTGGACCCGGCCCGCAATA
>CAYWWM010000184.1:1383-6046 GCA_964461735.1 uncultured Solibacteraceae bacterium
TCGCGCTGCCCCGCGGCGGCGGCGCGATTGCCATGTTCGACCGCACGGCCAGCGGCGACGCCAAGCCGCGCGCCGTGATCGCCGGCCCCCAGACCGGCATCGTCCGCATCATTCAGATCCGCATCACGCCGAAGGGATGGATGGTCGCCGCGCAGCCCGGCATCCGCGAGGAGCAGGAGCCGGAGGGCGTCTTCGTCGGCGTCTGGCACGTCTCGGACAACGGCGACGTGCCCCCGCGCTGGAGACTCTCCGGGCCCGGCACCACGCTCAAGAAGCCGCGCGGCGTGGCCTTGAACCCCAAGAACCAGGAGGTCATCATCGCCGACATGCGCCTGAATTCCGTGCTGACGTTCTACTTCCCGGAGATTTTCTGATCCAAGCCGTGACCGCGAGGGAGCGGGGGTTGCTTGTACACCACGCACCACTCACTAGAACTGGTTTCAAAAATGTGTTTTATGGCGCAACGGACAAGAACGGACGGTCCCTCAGGGGCTGAAGCCCCTGTTTTACGGGCTCTTTACGGCACGGCTGAAGCCGTGCCCTTACGGTTCGCGCCTCAAAAAGCATTTTTGAAACCAGTTCTACTCACTACTCACCACTCACGATCCCGCAGGGACCTAACCGTCCTCCTTCTTCTCCTCCTAGCCGCGCTTGTGCTCGCCCCCACGGGCTTGCGCGCGCAGGCCCTGGTGATCGAGGGGGCGACGCTCATTGACGGCACGGGCCGCGGGCCGGTGGCGGACTCCGTCATCGTGATCGAAGGCGCGCGGATCGCGGCGGCGGGCGCGCGCGGCACGGTCGCCGTTCCGCCTCAGGCAAGAATCATCCGCGCCGAAGGGCGCACCGTGCTGCCGGGCCTGATTGACGCGCACATTCATTTCCTCGACTTCATGCCGCCGATGTTTCTCTACTTCGGCGTGACCAGCGTCTTCGACACCGCCAACCCCACCGAATGGATTCTGGCCACGCGCGCCGCGCTCAACAGCGGCAAGATCAAAGGGCCGCGCATGTTCGCCACGGGCTGGGTGCTCGACGGCCCCGTCGAGCGCAGCAACATGGAGCATCCCACCGAGCGTGGCGGCTACCGCACCCACGTCAACAGCGCGGAGGAAGCCCGCGTCGCCACGCGCAACATGGTCCGCCTCGGCGTGGACGCCATCAAGGTGCATGAAGGTCTCACCAACGAGCTGCTCGCCGCCATCGCGGACGAAGCGCGCCAGTCGAATCTCGAAGTGGTCGGCCACGCCGAGGACGCGCGCGACTCCGTCCTGGCCGGGATGCGCTTCATCGAGCACCATCGCCCCGTGACGCGCTCGACCGTGCGCGGCGAGCCGGCGCGCGACGTTCCGGAAGCCGACATGGACCCGGCGCTGTTCGATCCGCTCATCGCGCTGCTGATCGCGAACCGCGTCTACTTCAATCCCACGCTCAGCCGCAGCATCCTGCACCTGCTCTCGAAGGAGCGGGAGTGGTCCGCGCTGGCGCTGCCGTATCTCGAAGACCCGGCGTGGCGGTTCATCCCCGAAGCGCGGCGCGAGTATTGGGTGCGGGAAGCCCGCTCCGCACGCCCCGCGCCCGCGCGCCCCGTGAGCACGGAGCGACAAGCCCGGGGCCGGCGCAATGTCGAAGAGTTCGTGCGGCGGTTCGTCGCGGCGGGCGGAAAAATCGTCACCGGCCCGGACTCGGCCGGCACCTCCGGCCCCTCGAATATCCCCGGCCTCGCCATGCACATTGAAATGGAAGCCCTGGTGGACGCCGGCCTCACGCCGATGCAGGCGATCCTGGCCTCGACGAAATGGTCCGCCGAGTTGTTGCACCAGGAGCGCGACCTCGGCACCGTCGAGCCGGGCAAGCTCGCCGACCTCATCCTCATCGAAGGCGATCCGCTCGCCGACATTCGGAACACGAGAAAGATTCGCACGGTGATCCTGGACGGCAAGGTCGTAGACACCACGGTAGATCCGAGCTTCCGCAACCCGCTTCCGCGCCCCGTCATTGCAGGCGATCCGCTCGAATACTTAGGCCCCGAGCTTTCCGCCATCGCTCCCAAAATCGCGCGGCAGGGCGACGCGGCCGTGACCCTCGAGCTCATCGGCGAGAAGTTCACTCCGCAGTCCATCGTCCGCTTCGACACGAGCGACGTGCCCACGCGGTTCGTCAGCGCCACGCGGCTCACGGCCACGATTCCCGCCCATCTGCTCACGAACGTGGGCACCTACGCCGTCACGGTCGTCAACCCCGGCTCCGGGGGCGGGACGTCGAACGTCGCCTACTTCGTTGTGAATTTTCGGGAGTGAAAAAAGCGGCGAATCGTGAATGGTGAGTAGTGAATGGTGAAAGAGGATCGGCTCGGATTTCGCTTTCCACCACTCACCATTCACCACTCACCGTCCCGCAGGGACCCTTCGCTTCAGCTCCTCGAACCAATTCAGCACCACGTGGATTTGGGTCGCGCCGGCGGCGGCTTGCGACTCCTCCTTGGCTTTGAGCATCAGGAAGCGCTGGCCGTCGGGCGAAATGTCGTAGTCGGCGCGCAGGGTACCGCTGATGTAGTTCGGCGCCTCGAAGAGCATCCGAGGAGTGCCGGCCTTGAAGGTGGGCTCCGTCGTAATCTCCACCGCCATCATCTCGGTCCCGTTGATGTAGAACAGCTCCCGGCCGTTGCGCGCCCAAACCGGCTGAGCGCCGCCCTCCGAGGAAATCAGCCACTTGCCGCCGGGACCGGGAAACGGCTGCACATAGATCTCGGACCTGCCGGACTCATTGGAGGAATAAGCCAGCCAGCGGCCGTCGGGCGAGAACATCGGAGCGAATTCACCAAATGGCGTTTGGAGGAAAAGCTTGGGCTTCCGGCCCTCGGCCCCGGTCTGCCGTGGGTCCCCTTCCAAAGAGAGGACCCAGATATCCCAGCCGGTGTTAGGGCCAGTCTCGTAAAAGGCCAATGTTCGGCCATCGGGTGACACCGATGAAAGCAAGGGGCCGAATTCGCTCGTCATCAAACGCTCTTCGGCCCCGCTGCCATCGGCAGGTTTCCAATAGAGACCTCTAACTCCGGCTTTAGTGGACGCAAACACGATCCGCTTTCCGTCCGGCGTCCAGAGCGGGAGATTAGCTGCTCCTTCAAACGTCAGTCGGGCCAACGTGGCCCGTTGAATGTCGTAAACCCAAACGTCATTCGTGCCCCGTTCGTTCAGGGCTACCTGCCGACCATCGGGGGAAAGGCGGGGGTTGTCGTAGGCGCGGGGAGGAGCCGGCAGCGGTTCCTCAACCCCTTTGCGGTCCACCCAAACCAGCGTCAAGTCGGGTTGCCCCAGACTGCTCCCCGGCACATAGGCAAGCGATCCCCGGCTGGAGAAGCTGAACTGCGCCGCGCCGGTATTTCCGATGCCGGCCATGACGCCCTCGATGACCGGGGCCGGCGTGCCCATCACTTCCAGCCGCATTGGATCGAACGAGACTGCCATGATCGTCCCGGCCCGGTAATAAACCAGGTGGCCTGAAGGAACGTACCGCGCGTAGGTCCCGCCGCGAATCAGGATTTGGTGCTCGGCTGTGTCGAGCCGCTTTACGGCGATGCTCCAATCATCCGGATTGGCTCCTGTCTGGACAGTAAAAAGAACACTCGCGCCGTCCGGGAGGAATTGCGGCCAGCGATGCCTGTCCTCGCCCTCCTTCAGCTTGGTCAACTCCTGCGGCTCGCCGCCCGCTGCGGAGATTTGCGAGAGGCCTACAGTACTTGCTGGCGCAAAGACGATCATGTCATTGGGTCCCCAAGTCGCGCCTCTGGGAGTACCGGCAGTATTGGTCAGGGACAACACAGCCCCGCCGCTCACCGAGACCTTCTTCAAACCGCCGCCGAAGAAGCCGATCCATTGGCCATCCGGCGAGAAAAACAGGTCGAGGGCGGCTTCCGTCCCGGGAAGCAGCCTGGCTTCGAAGCTGTCCATCGCGCGCACGTAGATGCCCCGAGTCGTCTTATAGGCAAGCTGGGCGCCGTCCGGGGAGAGGGCTACGACGGGATAGTTTGAACTCTGCAACCGTTCTTCGGAGGCCAGCGGGACCACCAGCCGTTCGATGGGCGTGGGGGGCCGGGGCGTGGGCGGCCGGAGGTTCCAGACCGCAAGCCCGGTAACGACGCTGAGGATCGCAGCCACGCCCCACGGCAGGAATCGCCGCCAGACGGGAAGGGGTGGGGGCAGAGGAGCAGCGGCAGGCAGCGGTTCCGCCGGCGCGGGAGCAACACTGCGGGCTTCCTCGATTTCCAGGCGCACGTCGCCGGCGGCGTGGAAGCGGCGGCTGGGGTCTTTTTCGAGACAGCGCTTGAGCACGAAGCGGATGTGCGGCGGGGTCGTTTCCGGCAGCGCGCTCCAGTCCGGCTCCTTGTAAAGGATCGCGCCAATGATGTCGGCGATGGTGTCAGAATCAGAGCCGGGAGCGTCAGCGACCGGACCCTTGTCCCCTCCCTTACGGTCGGGGCTCGGATGGGCCGCTTGCTCACGCGCGCGGCTCGGACCAAACGCTTGCTGGCCGGTCAGCAATTCATACAAAATGCAGCCGAGCGCCCAGATGTCGGCGCGGCGGTCCACCTTCTTGCCGCGCGCCTGCTGCGGCGACATGTAAGCCGCCGTGCCCAGGATCACGCCCGGCTGCGTCATGGCGCTCA
>CAYWWM010000185.1:0-6029 GCA_964461735.1 uncultured Solibacteraceae bacterium
TGAACCGGCTGATTGACATGGCCTCGAAACAGTTGCAGGAGATCGAGGCGGGCCGAGGTCCCTACCCCGACGACGCGCCGTTCAACAGCGTCGGGTTCGATGGCGCGCGGCTGCTTTCGCTCGACTTGAGCATCCGGCACACCACGCGCGGGCCGGCGAAGTTCCTCAAGAACGACGGGAGCGTCGTCACCGAGATCGTGCCGAGCATCGCGCCGCCCCGCCCCGACCTCGCCCAGACGAACGCCACGTTTCACGAGGGAACGCAGGGAGGCTTGACGCTGCGCTCCTTCCTGAGCAGCAACGCCATCCGCGCCACCGATTCGATGGATGAGAAAAAGATGGACCTCTGCTCGACCAACAATTCAACGCCCTGCATGTTGCAGAACGTGACCGCGCCGATCCTCATTGCCGCGATGCAAGCCTCGTTTCAGAACCTGGTCCAGGACATGGAAGTCAACTATTCCTACGCCAAGAGCCAGGACAAGGACTTCATCGTGGTCGAAGGCGCCACGACGAATATCACTCCGTGCACCAATTGCGGAGGCGCTCCGGGGCAATACTCGAACGCCACGAAGAACTTTTTCGACTATGCTGCGAAGTGGATCAATGCACGGTTTTAGAATGCGCCCTGCGGGCCTTTGAAAAATGGATTGCGCGTATAATAGGATGAGTCATGAAATTTCTGATCACAATCGCACAGGATGAAGACGGCATGTTTGTGGCGGAATGTCCCTCGATTCCTGGGTGCGTCAGCCAAGGCAGGACTGCGGAGGAGGCCGAGAGGAATATTCAGGACGCCATCCAGGAATGCTTGGCGGTGCGGGCCCAGCAGGGTCTGCCTTCGACGGCACCGTTCATGACCCCGCCAGATGGATCACATATCCAGCCATAGCATGATCATGACGGCAGGATCGAGAATCGCGCCGGCCGTCTTCGCCTGCCCGGAAGAAACGGCGTCGAAGCGATCTGGCCTTCAAACGTGGGCGCCCAGCGTCCGGGAATCGCGTGACCGCACGACGGGCAGCCGCCTGTTGGCGTGAGGTTGTAGCGGAGGACGCGGAAGCTGTAGCGCTCGATCAATAACTCGCTGCAATTCGGGCAGCGGGTGTTTTCCCAATCACCGGCCCTGCCCGGCAAGTTTCCCGCATAGACAAACCGCAGCCCAGCGCGCCTGCCGATTTCGGCGGCACGCAGGAGCGTTTGTGGCGGCGTGTCGTCCGGGTCGGTCATCTTATAATCTTTGTGGAACGCCGTGACGTGCCAGGGGATGTCGGGCGAAATCCCGGCGAGGAATTCAGCCATGCGAGTCAGCTCGTCGTCGGAGTCATTGAAGCCCGGCACGAGCAGCGTAACGATCTCGAGCCAAAAGCCCATCGCGTAGAGGCTGCGAATGGTTTCGAGGATCGGCTGCAGCCGCCCGCCGAGCTGGCGGTAGTGGCGGTCGTCGAAGCTCTTCAAGTCCACCTTGTAGAGGTCCACCCAAGGCCGCAGGTATTCGAGGACCTGCGGCGTGCCGTTGCCGTTCGAGACGAAGCCGGTGAGCAACCCCGCCGCTTTCGCTTCTTGGAAAACAGCCACGGCCCACTCGCTGGTAATCAGGGGCTCGTTGTAGGTGCTGACGATGACCTTTGCTCCGAGCCCAATGGCTTGCGCGACGAGTTCTTCCGGAGAGGCATGGAGCGGCGGCGAGACGGCGCTCGGATCGCGCAGCGCCTGCGAGGTAACCCAGTTCTGGCAGTAAGCGCAGTGCAGATCGCAGCCGAGCATCCCGAAGCTGTAAGCCAGCGCGCCGGGGTAGGCGTGAAAGAACGGCTTCTTCTCGATGGGGTCGCACTGAATCCCGCCGACGTAGCCCCACGGAACGTAGAGCGTTCCGCCTCGATTGAAGCGGACTTTGCAGACCCCCGGCTGGCCGTCGGCGATCGGGCAGCAGTGCCCGCACGCGTAACAGCGCACGCGGTTGCGGTCGAGTTTCTCGTAGAGATCGCCCGCGCGAACACGCTCGGCCAGGATGTCTCGGAGCGTTGCCATGGCTCGTGCCTCCCCTATCCCTATTCTATCGCCACTCGCTACAGCCTGAGGAGGCTTCTTCGCTGCGGCGTGGAGAAAGAATTGAGGAGGACAAGTCTGGGCCGGGCTTACGGAGCCGGGGGCGGCTGTGGCTGATACTTCATGTGGCAGTTTTCACACGCGGTGTAGATTCCATCTCCGGCCATCATGACCCCTTCGGCGTTTTTGGCCTCGGCCGCCGTGAACGCCGCCGTTCCCGCGTCCACCAGCGCCTGGGACATCTGCATCCAGGCGTCCTGATCTTTGGCGCGGTCGCCGATCATGAGCAAGTTGCCGGCTTCGGCAAGCATCAGGGCGTTGTTGCGGACCTTGGTCCATTCCTCGTCGTTCTTGGGAGCCTCCCCGCCGGCGGCCCAAACGGCATCGGCGGCGGGAATGATCATCGCTTGCATGACTTGCAGGTTAGTTCCGACCGACTTAAAGCCGGGCTGCGGGGCTGGCGGCGCGGCCGGCGGCGTGCTGGTGCACCCTAACAGAAGAACTATGCTGGCAGTAAGAATCAATTGAATCGTTCGCATCGTGTCTCCTTGAATTGGCAAGCCTGGGTTTCCCGATCCGCTCCGCCATGCGGCCGGCAGCCGGCGCTTCCGTCAAGGAATGCTGCGGCTTCCCCTTTGCCGGTTCAGTTACATTTCGATGTTATACCTCCGGGCGACGCCGTTCAACATGGAATCTTCCTTCCTTCCGCAGGGATTCCGGAGAGGGGAATCGTTCCGTTGCTTGGGATTGAGGGAGCCGTTATGAGCGGGAGGAGCAGTCGGTGGGGATCACCAGCATCTGGCCGGGGTAGATTCGATTGGCGTCTTCGATCTGCGGATTCGCCGCTGCCAGGCAGCCCCACGCATGGCCGGTGCCCAACTGCGCGGCTGCCAGCTTCCAGAGCGAATCGCCCGTCTGCACGCGAACCGTTCTTGCCGCAGCGGAAACTTCCGCGTCGGGCAGGCGAAGCTGCTGACCGGCGACAATCCGATGGGGGTCCTTCAGTTCCGGATTCGCCGCCGCAATCCTGCGCCAGTCTTTGCCGTTGCCGAGATGCCGCTCGGCAATCTTCCACAACGTGTCGCCGCGCTCGACGCGAACCGTTTCGGCCGGGGTGTCGAAACCATCCCACGCCGGTTCGGGGACGAAGGGAGGAACAGGAAGTTTGTCGGAGAAATCCGGCAGAGGACTCGCCAGTGGAGTCGGAAGCAGCAATTCAAGATCAAGCGCAGGAGGCGCGGGGATTGATTCTTTGGCCCACTCCAGCTCTCTCTGCCTGCGGTAGAAGCGCGCCACCTCTCCCAGCGGAACATTGCTGGGCCAGATAATCGTCACGGGGCGGGGAAGCACTGGCTCGGGCGAAGGCTCCGCGGGAGCGGCCGAGGCGGATTCGGCGTCCTGGCTCGCTGCGCTCTCCTCAGGAGCCACAATGCGGGAGCGAGACAAGTCTTCATTGGTGTACACGCGAGGACGAGGCTGGTCCTCTTGGCGTTCCCGTTCCTCGCGCGCAACTTCCCCGAGACTCTGCGCAAAACTCGAGGAAACGCTGGTCAGAAAAATAGAGAAAAAGAATGCCAGGAAGATTTTCTTTGTGCTGCGTTCGGGCGGTGTCGCGTTCGTCATACTACTCTCTGCGACTTCTTTCTTCCGTCCCTCTGAGCGTATCGAAGCTACGCTATTTGTACCACACTTCCGGGGCGCGCAACAAGAAAATTCATGCGGCGGAGTACCTCCATGAGCACACGCTTCTAACCCGCAGATGGATGAGCCGATCCCGGTTCGACGAAGGGGCAGGAACCCAGAGACCGAGAGCGGTTAATTCCAACCGCACTGCGCGCACTTCCAGGAGTCGGTGGGTTCTCGCTTTGCGATGGCCTTGCCGCAGTGGGGACAAATGCGCATCCAAATCTTTTTCGTGATCGCCATAAGCACCTCCTGATCTTTACTCGCCTCATTGTGCTGTGTTCGCGCGCTGCGGACAATGGACCAAAGGCCGCGTTTTTCAAATGGTTCCAAAGTACTGGGGCTGCTTCCTTCAAGCGTCGGTTTAAGTCTCCAAAAGTCCGCACTTCCATTTCAGCCGTGGTTTCCATAGAATGGCGGCATCGCTGCGGTCTGCGGAGCAGAATATGAACTTAAAGTGCTGCTTTAAGAAATCCCGGCGTTCGTTTGGGGCTGTTATCATGCTCCTGGTGGGCGCGGCCCTGCTGGGATGCTCGTCGGCGGAGCCTCCCGCGCCCGACGCCCCCCGCGCCTTCAGCCTGGGGTATCTGACCGGCGCGCAGGACTTCATCATCTTCGTGATGGATTCGCAAGGCATCCTCGAGCGCTACCGCCTGGCGCCGAAGAGGGTGAAGTTCCTGAATCCCCCCAGCGTGCAACTGATGATCGCGGAGACGCAGGTGGACATCGGGTTCGGCGGATTCACGACCATGGCGAATGCGCGCGCGCAGGGAAAAGACGTGATCATCGTGCGGGGCATCTTCTCTCCGGTCAACGCCGTGTTCGTGCCGTTGGACTCGCCTCTGCGGTCGGTAGCGGACCTCAAGGGGAAAAAGATGGGCTCGTTTGGAGGCCCGGGTTCGACGACCCTGGCGTTCTTCGGAGTGATCGCGAGCAAGTGGTACGGCCTCGACATCTTTCGCGACGTGGAACAGATCACGGCGCCGGGTCCGGCGCTCGACAATCTGCTCGCCAAGGGGGAGATTGACGCCGCGCTCATGGGCAACATGGAATCCATCCGGTTCGCCGCGAAGAAAAAGTACCGCGTGCTGGCCGACCTCAGCGAAGAGTATCAGGCCAAGCAAGGCAGAGCGCCGGCCCACGTCATGGTCTCGACCAGCGAGGCGTTTGCCCGCGAGCACCCCGATATCATCACGGATTTTCTCCGGGCCTACGAAGACGCCTTGCAGTTTTCGAGAGACAACGCCGACGTCTGGGGGGCTTACGGCAAGACCATCGGCATGACCTCGGACGCCGAGATCGCGCTGCTGCGCGAAAAGATGTCGGCCAACCTGATCGAGCATTGGGACGCGGCACAGATCGCGACCCAGGAGGAATACCTGCGATTCGTCCAGAGCGTGCTGGGCGAGCGGGTGTTCGGCGCGATCCCGGAGGATTTGATGCGCGATGATTTCAATCCATAAAGTCTATTCCGTCATTACTCTGTTGGTGCTGTGGGTTCTGTTGTCGAGCGTGCTCTCGCCGAACGTGGTTCCCGGACCTGTGGCGGTTTTGTCGGCGGTCGCCGAGAACCTGCGCACCCGCGAGCCCTGGACTCACATCTCGATCACGGTGCTGCGGGTGACGCTGGGGCTGGCGTTGGCGATGATCCTCGGCCTGGCGGTCGGGCTGGTGATGGGGCTCTCGCGCAGAGGAGAATTGTTCTTCGACTCCTGGGTGATGATCGGCCTGACGGTTCCGGCGATCGTCTACGGCATGATCTGCCTGCTGTGGTTCGGCCTGAACAACTTCGCCGCGGTGATCGCCATCGGGATCACGGCGTTTCCGGCGGTGGGCATCAACCTCTGGCAGGGCGTCAAGGACATTGACCTGCGGTTGGTGTCCATGGGAAAGGCGTGCCGCCTGTCGAGGAGCGCCATCATCTGGAAGATCATCCTGCCGCAACTGCTGCCGTACCTGCTCGGCTCGTCGCGGTACGCGCTCGGCATCTGCTGGAAGATTTGCACCACGATTGAGCTGATCGGACTTTCGAGCGGCGTCGGATTCATGCTGCACTACTGGTTCGGCCTGTTCTCGATGACGCAGGTGTTTGCCTGGACGCTGATGTTTCTGGTAGTGATGCTGGCCATCGAATTCGCGCTGTTCCGTCCCATCGAAAAGCGCCTGACCGTCTGGCGGCCCGCCGCCGCAACATCCTTGCGATTCTAATTTCCCTGCGATTCGGATTCGGGCGCTGATGACTAAGATTACCGTCGAGAAGCTCCGCAAGATTCACCGCGCGCCGAACGGAGAGCCGC
>CAYWWM010000186.1:0-5975 GCA_964461735.1 uncultured Solibacteraceae bacterium
GGCTTCACGTTGCTCGAAGCCCTGGTGGCGACGGCGGTCTTGGGGGCTTCCGTGGCGGCTCTGCTGGGCCTGCTGTCGGGAGCGCTGCGCAACGCCGCGCGCCTGGAGGCTCCGGAGCAGGCGCTGCTGCTCGCGCAGAGCAAGCTCAATGAATTGGTCGCGGCGGGCGTGGCGGCCGAGATCCCTTCGACTGCGCTCCCCGCTGCGCTCAGGACAGGCAGCGAGACGAGCGAACTGCCCTTTGATCAGACCATCGCGGGACGCTGGGACGAGCGGTTTCGCTGGGAGGCGCGCATGACGCGCCATAGGTCGTCGCCGCAGCCGGCGCCGGGAGAGCTGCTGCTGGCCCGGATCACGCTCGACGTGTTTTGGAGAACGGGGACGCGAGAAGAAGAGAGGAAGCTGTCGTTCGAGACGTATCGGCTGACGAGGGAACCGGTGGAACGGTGAGTGGTGAATGGTGAGTAGTGAGTGGTGAGTGGTGAGTAGTGAGTAATGAGTAGAGAAGAACGAGCAGGCCACTCGTTCAGCTACTCATTACTCACACCACGGCTTACGATTCGAGCAAGGAGTTGAGATGTACAGTGAGTGGGGAGTAAGGAACGGAAAGCAGACGAGCAGAGGGCGGTTGCGTCCCTCGTCGCTGTCTTTAACCACCCACCACTCACCACTGACCACTCACCACTCACCACTCACTACTCATCATTCGAGGCAGCAGGCGGGAATCACTCTGCTCGAGCTGCTGGTCTCGATCACGATCGTCTCGCTGCTGGCGACGACGGCGCTGTTGGCGTGGCGCGCGGGGGTCTCGGCGTGGGAGAAGGCCGGCCGACAGCTCGAACAGGGCCGCGCGGTGCTGGCGGCGCATCAGCTCCTGTCCGAGCAAATCGCTGCGATGACGCCGTACCAGGCGCAGCTCGAGAGCGGCGGGCAGGTCCTGTTCTTTCAGGGGGAGCCGCAGACAGCCCGGTTCGTCAGCCGCTATTCGCTCACGCACCGCGCCGCGTCGGGCTTGTACCTGGTCGAGTACCAGGTCGCCGAGCAGCAGGACGGAACCCCCGGCGGAACCAGAGGACTGCTGCTGCAGGAGACGCCGCTCTGGGGGAATGAAGCGCTCGCCGCGCGCGTGGTGGGCATCGAAAATGATTCCGGGACGCTGCGCACGCGGTTCCATCCGTTCGAGCGGGGGCCGGCGGCGGTGGTCTTGCTGGAAGGGTTGCAGGAATGCCGCTTCGAATACTATCGGCCGCCTACGCCCGCGCAGCCGGGAAGCTGGACCGGGCAGTGGTTGGAACAACGGATCGGCGGGGGCGGCGGCGATCTGCCCGCCGCGCTGCGCATTCACGCCGTGGCGCGCCAGGACTCGGGCGCGCTGCAGCCGGTGACGATGGTGGCGGCGGTTCGGAACTACGCGCCGCCGCGGCCGAGGCAAACGGGGTTGTCGATACTGGGGTTATGAAGGAGACGAGATTGCGGAACCGGCAAAGAGGCGTGGCGCTGCTGGCGGTGCTGTGGCTGACCGTGGCGCTGAGCGCGATGGCGCTCTCGACTTCCTACCTGGTGCGCACCGAAGTCGAGGCCGCCACGAACCGGATCGCCGGCGAGCAGATGCGCTTTCTGGCGCACGGAGGAATCGAAGCGGCGGTGGATTCGATCCTGCGCTCCGCGGCGCCGCGCAGTCCTGCGGGCATGATCCAGGAACAGCGGCCGGAATTTGTTTCCGGGCAGCGCTGGCTCGAATATGCATTCCCCGGCGGGCGCTGCGCCGTGGAAGTGATGCCGGAAAACGCCAAGCTGAACGTGAACCAGGCGCCCGCCGAGCAACTGGCGGCGCTGTTCCGGGCGCTGGGCGTGCCGACGGCCGAGAGCCTGGACCTGGCGCGGGCCATCGAGGACTGGCGCTCGCCGCGCCTCTCGGACGTGGGCAACCTCTTCGACGCCTATTATGCCGCGCTGCCGCAGCCGTACCGTTCCCGGCATGCCCCGATCGAACAGCTCGAAGAGGTCCTTCCCGTCAAGGGCATGGGCCGGGAACTGTTTTTCGGGCGGATCGAACGTGGCGCGCAAGACGCCTGGACCAGGAAGCCGCCGCTGGCGGATCTGCTGACGGTCGCGCAAACCGGAGGGGCCGTGAACCTGAATTACGCCGCGCCGGAGGTGCTGCTGGCGCTGCCGGGCTGGAATCAGGCGGCGGTGGCGCGCGCCACGGCGCTCCGCGAGAGAAAGCCCTTCGAAACTCTCACGGAAATTGAGTCCGTGTCGCCCGGAAGCGCGGCCGGCGTGACCACGGCGCTGCCGCTGTTCTATACGCTGACGGCGACGTGCGTCCACCCGGAGTTGGGCGCGCGGCGCTCGGTGCGGGCGTTGGTGGAGCTCGACACGGTGCTTCCGCTGGGCCACCGTATCGCCGGCTGGTGGGACGACTGGCCGTTTGCGAAGGAGCCTCCCGGGGCGGGTTAGACGAAGGCACCTCCGTTCTTTTTCAGCGGAGGGTGAGGACGTGCAGGTCCCTCGCTACGCTCGGGATGACAGGAAAATGTTTGATTTTCTATACCGATTTTGCAAATGCTGTAGACCGGGTTTGGGAATCGTAAGGGCACGACTTTAGTCGTGCCGAATCAGAGTCGGTGAGGGAGCGCGTTAGCGCCTGAGGGAAGTCTTTCCGCAAGCTTTACCAAACCAACCTCAGCGGCTAAAGCCGCAGGGCAGCGGACGACTTACGGCATCCCGGCTAGCCGGGATGCCCTTACGTCTACACCAAGAGTGAAAACGCTCCAAGAAACTGACAGAGGCGAGCGGCGACAGGATCGAGGGCAATCAGGATGCGGTCGTGGTGGCAAAGCGGGATCGGGATTGATTGCGAAGGAGGAACCTTGCGGGCGGTGTACGTGCGGCGCGCGCGCGCGGCGGACAGCCTGCAAATCCCCGCTTACCGCGAGCTGGGCGCGGCCGAGTGCGGGCGGCGGTATCAGGAATTTCTGCGCAAGCACGGGTTGCGCGCTCCGCAAACGGTGGTGTCGCTGCCGCGCGCGGCGGTGCTGTTGCGCCGGCTCGAATTTCCGAAGACGGTCGAGAAAGAGCTGGCGCGCGCGGTGGAGTATCAGTTGGACAGCCTGCATCCCTTTGAGGAAGGCAGCGTGTATTGGGACTGCGCGGTGTGGAAAGGGCACGAAGCAAGCGCCTGGCAGAAGCTCACGGCGAATCCGTCAGAGGCCGACGGGGGGCGCCTCGAAACGCTACTGGCGATCGCGCAGCGCAAGGGCGTGGATGAGACGGCGGCTTGGTTTCAGGAGGCGGGAATCCCGGTGTCGCAGTTCGGCGTGAAGGCGGCGCTGTGCATCGAGATGTTCTGGCCCCGGCTGCAGGCGGCCTTCCCGCAGACGCCGGCGCTGCTGACACTCGAGGCGGCGGCGGACCGCGCGGAGATCATCGGCTACTCGCCAGGCTGCGGACTCTTCTGGCTGGACCGGTCGGCGGCGGACGCCGACTCGCCGGCCGCGTTCGCGCAAGGGGTGCAAGGGGCCCTGGAGTTCGCTCGCGCGGAACTGCAAATCCCGCCCGAGCAGCGCGCGCCGTTGATCGTCTGCGGAAACGGCGAAGCCGCGGCGACTTGGCTTGCGGGTGCGGAACTTCCCTTCCAGGTGGTCCCGGCAGAGCAACTGGCGGGTCCGACGGCGGAAGGGAAGGGGTTGGACCCGGAGCAGGGATGGACGGCGCTGGCGGCAGCGCACGGCGGGGACGTGGTGCCGCTCAATCTGTTGCCGGCGGAGAAACGCACCTACGAGCCGCCGGGGACGCATCTGGCAACATACATCCTGGCGGCGCTGGTGGCGGCGTTGGCCCTGGCGCTGGGCGCGCGCGGCCCGGCGCAGGATTGGCTCTACTCGCAGCGTCTGGAGCGGGAGATGCAAGCGCTGCGGCCGCAGTTGCAGGAGTTGCAGGCCACACAGACGAGCGCCGAGCAGGCGCAGCAGCGGCTGCGAGTGCTCAGCGGGGCGCGGCAGTCGGCGCGCGTGCCGCTCGAAATTCTGAACGAACTGACGCGCATCCTGCCGCGGGACGCGTGGCTGCAGCAGTTCACCTACGACGGCGCGACCGTGAGCGTGAGCGGCACGGCGCCGGCGGCGTCGGGACTGCTCCAGACGCTGGCGGAAAGTCCGTATTTCGAGAACCCGCAGTTCCGCACTTCGATCACGCGGTCGGCGGAGGGCCAGGAGAGCTTTGCGATCACCGCGCGGCTTCGCGCGGGGACGGTGGAGGGGACTCCGCAGTGATGCACCAAAGAGACAAACGGGCGCTGGGGATCGCCGCCATGGCCGCGGCCGTTTTCCTGGCGCTCGAATTCGGCTTGCTCCCCATGTGGGACCGTGTGCAGGCGGAGCGCGACGGGCTGGCGGTTCGGGAACAGACGTTTCTGAAATTCCGGCAGGCGGTGGCGTCGCAGGCGGAGCGCCAGGCGGAAACGGCGCTCCTGCAAGCGCAGTTGCGGGAAGCGGAAACGGGGCTGCTCAGCGGGGAAACGCCCGCCATCGCCTCCGCAGCATTGCGGGAACTCGTGCAGCAGCTTGCCGCCGAGGCGGGCATGGAGGTCCGTTCCAGCCAGTTTCTCGCGGCGCGCCCGCTCGGCGAGGATTATTTGCTGATCCCGCTCGGCGTACAGCTCCGAGGGCGGATCGAGGGGCTCACCGGCTTTTTGCGGGCTTGCGAGACCGGCGCGACGGCCCTGAGCGTTTCGCAACTGAACATCCAGTCCGCCGGCGATGCGGAGAAGAACTTGACCGTTACGCTGACGGTCGCCGGAATCCTTCCCCGCGCGCGCGAGGAGGCGGAGGGGACCGCAGCAACGCCGTGAGTGAGAAGAACGTGAATAGTGAGTGGTGCGTAGTGAGGATGTGTCGGGGAAGGAAGGAATGAGATGAACAGACGGCAACGGTGGATTTTGCAGGCGAGTCTGGCGCTGGCTGCGGCTTTGCTGGCGTGGCGGCTGGGAACGCAATGGCAGCAGGCCGAGCTGCGCTACGCCGCGCTGTCGGGCCGCCCGGAACGGAGCACGGCAACGCTCGCTGTCGCGCCGCGCAGGGAGCCGGTGCCCGTCGAAGAGATCGCGGCGAAGAACCTGTTTTCGGCTGATCGCAACAACGAGGTCGCGCTGCCGGAACCGGCTCGGCCGGGGCCGTCGCCGCCGGTCCCGACCGTGCTGGGGACCATGAAGCTTGGCGCGAATTATGAGGCGCTCATGTCGGAGGCCGAGGGGGCCGGGCGAGGCGCGCGGCGCGTCAAGCAGGGGGACCAGGTGGGGGCCTATCGCGTGGTGGAAATTCTCGCGGACAAAGTGGTGGTCGAGTACGAGGGCCGCACCACGGCGCTCGAAATTTATCAATCGGCGCGCAGCGTGCAAGCGGCGCGCACCGGCACGCAGCAGCGGACCCCCACCGCGACGCCGGTGACGCCGCCTGCGCCGGTCGTGGTGGGGACGGGTGGACCCGCTTCCTCTCCCGCTGGGGCTTCGAGCGCGCCCGCCCGCAGCCAGCAAGTGCAAGAGCCCGGAAGGCCGCCCGGAACACGGGTCTTTATCGAAGGGAATCGGCGCAGGCTGGAGCGCGACACGCCGTTCGGCGTGCAGTCGTGGTATGAGCCGCTGGATTAGTGAGAACAGTGAATAGTGAGTGGTGAGTAGTGAGTGGTGAAGAACCAGCAGGTCCCTCGTCGCTGAAGCTCCTCGGGATGACAGGCAGTGGGGAGTGATGACAGGCGTGGGAGTAGGGAAGAGATGCAAAGGGGGTGGATCGCTTTGAAACCAGGACGGATGAGCAGAGTGATTGCGGGGATTTTGATGGCGCAGTTGGCGTGGCCGGGCGCGCTGCGGGCCGCGCAGCAAGCGCCCCCGCAAGCGCCGCAGACGCCGGGCGCTCCCGCCGCCCCGCCAGCGGGACAAGCGGTGCCGATCGCGCTGCATCTGGAAAACGCCAACCTGC
>CAYWWM010000187.1:0-5900 GCA_964461735.1 uncultured Solibacteraceae bacterium
CGGTTGTGTCCCGGAGGGTCCCACCGAGTTAATGCGGGGGGGCGCGTTCGAGCTCGTGCAATTCCCGGACATGGTGCTCCTGCTCTTCAACAATGATCATGCGGTGCGGCGAGTCTACCTGGACGGGCGCGGACACCCCGCCAATTTCCAGCCCACCGCGGTGGGGCACTCGGTTGGGAAATATGAGGGAGACACGTTGGTCATTGACACCGTCGGGATCAAGGACAAAACCTGGGTTGATCCTCAAGGTCATCCGCATACCGACGCCTTGCGCCTGACCGAGCGCATCCGGCGCGTGGACCCGGAGACTATCGAGATCGTGATGACGATTGACGATCCCAAGGCCTACGCCGAGCCCTGGACCAGAAAGATCACGCACCTGTTGCGTCCGCCGGGCCCCAATGTTTGGGACGGCACCGAGTGCGATGAGCTGCTGCGGATGGGGACGCATTACTCGGCGGAGGCGCAAAAATAGCGGGCTTCCCCCGTAAAGTTCGCGGCGAAATTTTGGTTGATTCGGTGAGGGGCTGAGGTGTATCATCTCCTCAAACGGGGAGTTTGACGATTTAGAGGTAAGGAGGATTTCCCGATGCGATATGGTTTCCGGGTTTTGATCGTGGTAGTCGCGGCGCTCGTCCTTTCGCCTGGCCTCCAGGCGCAGACTTCTCCGGATCTCTCTGGAATCTGGGTCGGGATCGGAGGTCTCCCCCGAACGGCCGACACCGCCATCTGCGGGATTCAAGGCGTTTGCGGCGCGCTGACCGGAGTCAGACCGGAGCCAAACCCGAACACCGCGGAGACGCCCGAGATGCTGCCGTGGGCCGAGGAGCAATATAAGAAGATCCGGGAGAGCACCGGGGGTCCGGGCGGCAACCCCGCCCAGCAGTTGAATCCGGCCTGGAGCGGCTGTATGCCGGAAGGGCCGACCGAGGTCATGCGGAGGCGAGGCTTCGAGCTGCGGCAGTTCCAGGATGTGGTGCTCCTGATGTACGATCAGAACCACGACGTGCGGCGAGTCTACCTGGACGGGCGCGGCCATCCGGCCAATCTGCGGCCCACCTGGAATGGGCACTCCATCGGCCGCTACGAGGGCGACACGCTCGTCATCGAGACCACGGGAATCAAAGATAAAGTCTGGGTGGACATTCAAGGCCATCCGCACACCGACGCGTTGAAGGTCACCGAGCGCATCCGGCGCGTGCAGCCGGAGCGGCTCGAAATCGAGGTCACCATTGACGATTCCCAGACCTACAAGAAGCCCTGGAAAATGAAACTGTTCAAGGAGCTGGAAGAACCCGGCCCGCGCATCTGGGACGAGGCCGAGTGCGAAGAACTGTTGCAGATGGGAACCCACTTCTCCGCGGAGGCCCCGAAGGAATCCCAGCCGGCGCAGCCTGCTCCGGCTGCTACGTATTGAGAAAGTCGCCTCGGCCCGCGAGGGAAAGAGGCTCGGATGAGAGTGGAACATAGCGAATCGGTTCGTTGATGGGAGGTTAAGAACAAATGAAAAAGCAGTGCCTTACTGTATTGGCTGCGGGCTTGTTTCTCTGGATGGCTTCCGGCCCGCTCTTCGCGCATCATGCCGGATCGCTCTATGACCGCGAAAAGCCGGTCACGCTTTCCGGGACGGTGACGAAGTATCTGATGATCAATCCCCATGCGCAGATTCACTTCGAAGTGAAGGACGCCAGCGGGAATGTCGCGACTTGGGTTGCCGAAACGGCGGGTCCGCAGAGGCTGCTCCGCGTGGGCTGGAACAAGAATACGCTGAAGGCCGGGGACCAGATCACCGTCACCGGAGCGCAGTTCAAGGACGGCCGCAAGTACCTGAGCATCTATAAGCTCACCGGCGGCAACGCCCCCGTGCTCACGGAAGGCGCGGAATAGCCGGCTGGCGGCGCGCAGCGGACGGGCGCGGTTGGCCCGGCGCTCGTCTTGTGTCCAGGATGGTTCGGTCGAGGGCAGGGCTTGTCTGAGCAAGCGGCAGTGCCCAGCCTCCGCTGGTCTGAAGTTGCTAGCGTCGCTGTGTAGGCCGCCACGACACGATTTCTTCCACACACTTCACTTACGGCGCGCGAATCTTTCTGGGCGCGAGAAGGAGGGGTTTCCTCATGAGAAGTCTTTTCGTCGGCTCGATGGTGGTTGTGGCGGCGCTCGCCGTTCCGTCCGGAACTCTCGGTCAAAACAGGCCGGACCTTTCGGGAATTTGGTCCCGGCCCGCGGCCACAAGCGGCGCCGGCGTCTTTTCCGATGACGCCAACGGGACTCCTTTCCTGGGCTTCACCAAGGACGCGCCGCCGCTGCGCCCCGAAGCGCTGGAGAAATACCGCGCCAACCGGCGCGGGGTCTCCGACGCGCGCGCGCGCGGACGGGACGATCAGGACCCGCTCGCCTTCTGTTTTCCGCCCGGCCCGACGCGCATCTTCACCGAGCCGCGTCCGTTCGAGATTCGGCAGATTCCGGAGATGACCTACATCCTCTCCGAGATTGACCACGTGGTGCGGCGAATTCAGACGGGCGGCGAAAAGATTGACGGCTATCCGCCCACTTGGCACGGCTACTCGGTGGGACGCTACGACGGCGACACGCTCGTCGCGGAGACGGTCGAGATCAACGAGCAGACCTGGCTCGACGGCTTGGGCACGCCGCACAGCGACGCGCTGAAGCTGACCGAGCGCTTCCGGCGCGTGAACCGCAACACCCTCGAGATCGCCGTCACCTTCGACGATCCCAAAGTCTTCACCCGGGCCTGGACGGGAACCAAACGCTACCAGTTGCTGCCGGCCAACTTCGAGATGCCGGACCACACCCTCTGCGAGGAATTCCGCAAAGAGGGCCTGCGCAAGTCCGGGTTCGAGTTCTTCCGGGAGTAGTACGCGCCTGTATCCGCTGTTTAGCAAAACGCCCTCAGTGGCTAAAGCCCGCGCTGATTCATGACGGGTGCGGCATGACTGCCATGCCGTGGCGAATCGCCCCTACTAAACCGATTCCCTTTTCCAGACAGGAGCAGGACATGAAGGGAAGGCTTGCATCCATTCCTATCCTGACGGCCTTGTTGCTGTCTGCGCCGCTCCACGCGCAGACGGCGCCGGACTTCCCGCGCGAGCGGGACGAAGCGGTGCGGACGCTCCAGGGATTGATCCGTATTGACACCAGCAACCCGCCCGGCAACGAGACGAAAACAGCGGAGTACCTGAAAGCGATTCTCGACCGGGAGGGCATCGCTTCGGAGATTCTGGCGCTCGAGCCGACGCGCGGAAACCTGGTGGCGCGCTTGAAAGGAACCGGCACCAAGCGGCCGTTGCTGCTGATGGCGCACACGGACGTCGTGGGCGTCGAGCGCGACAAGTGGACCGTGGACCCCTTCGCGGGATTGATCCAGGACGGTTACGTCTACGGGCGCGGCGCGTCCGATGACAAGGACGACGTAGCCGCGATGCTGCAAGTCTTGTTGATGATTCACCGCCGGAGAATTCGGCTCGACCGCGACATCATTTTCTTGGCCGCAGCGGGAGAGGAAGGCGGAGCGCCCGTTGGAGTGGGCTACCTGGTCCAAAACCATTGGCCGAAGATCGAAGCCGAGATCGCGCTCAACGAGGGCGGCGCGATTCACGTGCGCGACGGCCAAGTGCAGTACTTGGCCGTGCAGACGGCCGAGAAGCTGCCGCGCGGCATTCGCCTGGTGACTCGCGGAGTCTCCGGGCACGGTTCCGTGCCGCGGCCCGACAATCCGCTGGCGCGCCTCGGGGCGGCGGTGGCGAAAGCGGCCGAGTATCAGCCTCCGATGCGCCTCAACGAAACCACGCGGACCTTCTTCCAGCGCCTGGCGCGAATCAGCTCTCCCGAGGAAGCTTATCTGCTCACGCATCTCGAAGACCCTGCGGTCCAGGAGACCCTGCGGCGGAGCACGAATCGCTCGCACCTGACCTACAACTCGATGCTCCGCACCAGCATCTCGCCGAACATCATCCGCGGCGGATTCCGGACGAACGTGATCCCAGCCGATGCCGAGGCCATTCTCGATGTCCGGCTCCTGCCGGGCGAGACCCGCGAGGCACTGGTTGAGGACCTGCGCCGTGTCATCAACGATCCGGCGGTCGAGGTGCTCCCGGATCTCGATTGGGCGTCCATGCCACCCAGCCCGGTCTCGCGGCTCGACTCGGAACTGTTCCGCGCATTGGAGACCGCCCAGGCCGCTGTGTTCCCGGAAGCGGTGACGCTGCCCACCATGAGCACGGGAGCCACCGACTCGTCGCATCTGCGGGCGAAGGGCGTGCAAGCCTTCGGCGTCGGGTCGGTGGGTACCGATAAGGACCGCGAGGGCGCCCACGGCAACGACGAACGCCTTTGGATCGAAGGGTATGGGAAGTTCGTAGAGCTGATTTACCGGGCTGTCGTGGAAGTGGCCGCATCCCGACAGTAACTCTTTGAGGACCCCCCTGCCAAGAAACCTCCGGGGTGGAAGAATCATCCTACCAAAAGGTAGAATTTTGGCTGGCATCGGAGGAGGTTCATCATGCGCCAGAGTCACAGATTGGACAGCAGGGCACCGCTGGCTGCGCGCGTTTTGATGGTCGCGGCTGTAGTCGGCGGGCAGCTGATCTCGGGCGTTTCCCCCCTCCACGCTCGGATCGAGCACAAGCCGGGGTTCAACACGTTTTCCACGCAGCAAGATATTGAATTGGGCCGGGAGGCCGTCCAAGAGATCGAGCGGGAGCTGTCGCTGGTCAACGATCCCGAGCTCTCCGAGTACGTAAACCGTCTGGGGCAGAACCTCTCACGGCTCGCCCCTGGCTATCGTTACCCGTACACGTTCAAGCTGGTTAACGCCAAGGAAATCAATGCCTTTGCGCTACCTGGCGGGCCGATCTACATTCACACCGGCATCCTCGCGGCGGCCACCACCGAGGCGCAGTTGGCAGGCGTGCTGGCGCATGAGATTTCCCACGTCGCCCTGCGCCACTCGACCAACCAGGCCTCCAAGGCCATGCTGGCGCAAGCTCCGCTTGCCATCTTGGGTGGCGTCCTTTCGGGGGGAGGGCTGGCGGGGCAGCTCGCGCAGCTCGGAATCGCTTTCGGCGCCAATTCCGTGTTCCTCAAGTTCTCCCGCAGCGCCGAGCAGCAGGCCGACGAGCAGGGCGCGCAGATTCTCTACGACGCCGGGTTGGACCCGCGCGCCATGGCGCAGTTCTTCGAGACCATCGAGAAAGAGAGCGGCGGAGGAGGCATCGAATTTCTGGCCAGCCACCCGAATCCCGGAAACCGTCAGAACAACATCCTGGAGCTGATTCCCAACCTGGGTCCTTCCAAGGGCTATGTCTCGGACAACTCCGAATTCGAGGCGATGAAGCGCCGCGTGGCGAACCTCGCGCCGCCGCCGGACCGCAGGGATCGTCCGGCCGTTTCCTCCAGCAGGAGGCAGCCGGAAAATCCGTCACGACGCTTCCGCGAATTGGACTCCGACTGGATTCGGATGGGGTATCCCGAGAATTGGGAAGCGCGCGGCCAGGGCTCTTCCACGGTCACGCTGGTGCCTCCCGAGGGGATCGTTCGCGGCGAAGGCGACTTCCCGGCCATCGCCTACGGGGCGCTGATCAGCGTTTATGAGCCGACGCGCCGGCCGGGCCGCCGCCTCACCATTCGGGACGCCACCGAGCAGTTGGTCCGCGAGCTACAGCAGAGCAACCCGGACCTGCGCATTGGCCGGCGGGGGCAAGGCCCGCGCGTTGACGGCCAGGAAACCTACTCCGTGCTGGCGCGCGGCCAGTCTCCCATCGGGCAGCAGGCAGAGATCAACTGGATTGTCACCTCCTTCCGCCCGGAGGGATTGTGGTACGTCGTCTTCATCGCTCCCGAACGGGCTTGGGACACCTACGAGCCAGCCTTTCGCCAGATGCTCG
>CAYWWM010000188.1:0-1356 GCA_964461735.1 uncultured Solibacteraceae bacterium
GGTAATCGTTCACCGTAACGACGTGCACGCCCTTGCCTTCGAGGCTGTTCAAATACACCGGAAGCGTGGCGACCAGCGTCTTGCCTTCGCCGGTCTTCATCTCCGAGATTTTGCCCTGGTGCAGGACGATTCCGCCGATCAACTGCACGTCGAAGTGGCGCATGTTGAGCGCCCGCCGCCCGGCCTCGCGGCAGACCGCGAACGCCTCGATGAGCAGGTCGTCCAAGGTCTCTCCATCGGTATGGCGCTTGCGAAACTCGTCCGTCTTCGCGCGCAACTCGGCGTCGGTGAGATTCTGGACTTGCGGCTCCAGGGCGTTGATCGCGCGCACCATCGGCGCCATGCGCTTCAGCTCGCGCTCGCTCTTGGTTCCGATGATCTTCGCAAGCAGTGTGTTGTACATAATTTCTCTAGCCTATTATAGGAGCCTTCCCCCCGCCGAACAAGCACAGCCCTTGGTAGTGAGTCAGTTTGACGTAGCGCCGGCCTCTGGCCGGCCTTTAGGCCACCGAAACGGCGGCGGGAGCCGAGCAAAGTGACCCACTACGCAGCCCTTCTGGATAGGATGTTCCGGGTGGCGCAAACGATGCGTTGTGGCCGGGCGCTCTGCCTTCGTTGTTCTCTACAACTCAGGCTCGCGCCGCGCTGTGTGCCAAAAATGAAGAATTTCGACTACCTTGCGCCGTTCGTCAACGCGATAGTAAATGCGGATCGGCGTGTGAAGCAGTTTGCGCACTCCCCTCCGCTGGCTGACTGGCGCTCCGATGTAAGGAAAGTCGGCTAAGAGTTCAGTGTGGTTGAGAAGTTCATTCCCAAAGCGCTCCGCCGCGCCAGGATTGTCTTGACGGATGTAGTCAATGATTTCGAAGAGATCGAGCCGGGCACGAGGCGAGATAACTACTTGGAACACCGCTTGGTGATTTCTTTTCGAAGCTCTTCGAGAGGGATCCCCTGGCCGGCATCGAGCTGCTTTGCGGCCTCATCAATAGCCGCCAGCGTGGCAGCGTCTTCTTCGCCGGTCACGGCGACCGGGTGATCCAACTCCAGTTCCTTCATGGAATAAAGATATCCTACAATCCCTGCCTCCGCAACGATTTTGTTCTGAAGAGGAGGAGGGAAATGATCCGATGAGGAACGAAATGGTGTGCGATATTTGCGGAAAAGAAGGCGCGCGTATTCGCCGGATCACCGAGGCCTTTGGCAAACGCAAAAACCTGTTGGTGATCGAAAATGTGCCGATGATCGCGTGCCCGCATTGCGGGGAAAGCTATTGCACTGCCGACACGCTGCACGAGATCGAACGAATCCGCCTGCACCGCAAAAGCTTTGCCGTCGAACGCCCAGTGAGCGTCGCCC
>CAYWWM010000188.1:1366-5875 GCA_964461735.1 uncultured Solibacteraceae bacterium
ATCTACCGGGAAAACCCCCTGGCTCCGGTATTTGCTCTCGCCTTGGGATTTCTGAAGTGCCTCCCGACGCCGGTCGGCTGCGGCGATTGGTTAGGAACCACCCGCTCCTTTGTCGCGGTGCGGGAGAGGGGGATATTTGCGGCTGCCCTGGCGCTCGATCTGCAACGCCGCGCGTTGGCGGATGTAGTCGTCTGCTGAGGCGCGAGCGATTTCGATAGCTTTCGCCACCAAGGGCCGATGACTTTCCGGGTAGTGGGTCGGATCCAGGTTCAGGGGCGGGATGATACAGCGTCTGACGTCGAGATTCGGGTTGGCAACGAACGTTTCCAAGAGCACCGTCCGCCTCCGCTTCCGGTCGTCCTCCGACATCTCCATTGCGGCAAACGGTTTCGAACCAGGATACTCATAGGAGAAGCCGCGCGCCCAATAGAGGGCACTCACAGCCCCCGCCTTGCGGAAGTCCGTCCCTGTTTCCACAACGCTCAGTAGGTACTCGTTCACCCGCGAAGGTCCGAAGAAATGCATGCACGGTTCGACAAATCGACGGTTCGAGCTGGGATTGACTTCCTCAATCGCGGCCTCGAGCATCGGAATGAAGAAGAGTTCCGCGAGCGACTCGCAGCGGTGTGCCAAATCCGCGACGAACCATTTACGCTCGTCATCCTGCAAGGCCTCCGTCAGCCAGCGAGCGTCCTCATCGGTCGGGGTTCCCATGCGTCTAACGACTGAGCCGGCTAGCTCAATGGGCTTCATAGGGTGGCTTCCGGAAAAATTGTAGGGAACGGTTGCGTACTCGCCGTAAGCGGCATCCCAATCAACCCGCTCAGCCATCGCTTGACTCCTCCGAAGCGCCTGCTCATCAGAAGCGGAATGATTCTTCAACCGCGTTTGTCCGCTTGCTTACGCGCGCGGCTCTGATTTCCCTCACGCCAAATTCACGTTAATGCTCTTGATCTGCGTATAGCTGAGCAGGTTGGCGAGGCACTCGTCGCGGCCGATGCCGCTGTGCTTGTAGCCGCCGTAGGGGACGCCGGGGAAGTGCCGGCTGCTGTCGTTGATCCAGATGTAGCCCGCTTGAATTTCTTGCGCCAGGCGGTAGGCAGTCGGGAAGTCTTTCGCCCAGACGCTCGCCGTGAGGCCGAAGGTCACGCCGTTCGCCATTTCGATGAGATCGTTCGGGTCCTTCCACTTGAGCACCGACTGCACCGGCCCGAAGATTTCTTCCTGCGCCAGGCGCATTTTGTAATTCACATCTTCGAAGACCGTCGGCATCACGAAGTAGCCGTTTTGCAGCTCCGGGTTCGGCGGCTTCGCGCCGCCATAGACGAGGCGCGCGCCTTCCTTCTTGCCGAGCTCGACGTAGGACATGACGCGGTCAAATTGCTTCTTCGAGACGAGACAACCCATCTCGGTCTTTTCATCGGTCGGCAGCCCGATGCGCACGGCCTTGATTCGCTCGATCAGCCGCCCGACAAATTTGTCGTGAATGTCGGAATGGAGAAACAGGCGCGATGTGGAGCCGCAGGACTGCCCGGCGCACCACGTGTAATTCATGCCGAGGAAGGCCGAGTCCACGGCCTTGTCGAGGTCAATGTCCGGGAAGACGACCATCGGATTCTTGCCGCCGAGTTCGAGCGTGACGACCTTCATGCCGTCGGCCGCGGCGCGCAGGATGTCTTGCCCGACCTCGACCGAACCGGTCAGGACGATGCGCCGCACCAGCGGGTGTTTGACCAAGTGCATTCCGATGCCTTCGCCGCCGCCCATCCCGACGATCACGTTGACCACGCCGGGCGGGAAAATTTCTTTCGCGTCCACCGCCATTTCGAGCGACGACAGCGGCGCCTGCTTGGTCGGCTTCACGACCACGGTGTTACCCGCGACGAGCGCCGCGCCGATGCGCGCCGAAAACATGATCGGGTGGTTGAAAGCGGGGATGCGCGCCACGACGCCGTAGGGCTCGCGGATCGTGAAGTTGAACGTCCCCGACGTGGCCGGAATGGTTTCGCCCTTGAGCTCGGTCGCCAGGCCGGCGTAGTAGTCAAACTGGTTCGCGACTTGTGCCACGTCCTTGCGCATGGCCTGCACGGGGTTTCCGCCGTCGAGCGCGTCGAGCAGGGCGTAGGTTTCGCTCTTCTCGCGCAGGCGCTGCGCAAAGCGGCGGCAGTACGCGCCGCGCTCCGTCGGCGTGAGCCGTTTCCACGCGGCCAACGCTCGCTGCGCCGCCTGCACCGCGCGGTCCACGTCGCCGGAGTCGCAGTCCGGCACATCCGCCAGCTTTTCTCCCGTAGACGGGCTGAACTTCTCGAACGTTTTTCCGGAGGCCGCCGGAACCAGCTCGCCGCCGATCAGGCAGCGGTAGTCGGACCGCAAGATGGAACCGGTTTTGATGGCAGACTCGATCACCTGACTCATGGATTCCTCCCGTCACGCAAGGTTCGCGTTCACGCTTTTGATCTACGGATAGCTGAGGAAGTTGGCGAGGCACTCGGGGCGTCCAATGCCGCTGTGCTTGTAGCCGCCAAGCTTCAGGCAGGGACTTCCACGTAATCCACCTGGCTAGACGGGTTGGGAATCGGCAAGCCGTCTTCGCGCATCCCGCGCAGGTGAAACTCGATTGCTCCGCGGATTAGCTGTTCAGTCTCTTCGACTGTCCTGCCCGTTGCGATGCAACCTGGAAGGTCCGGCACGTAAGCGGCATAATTGTTTTCTGCCTTCTCAATCACGATGGCATAGCGCATCTGGCCGCCTCCTTATTTCTTCAAGCCTGCCTGCTTCAGAATACTATTCAGTGTGCCCGGCGGCAAATCATCATTTGGTTTCCCGGACACGGTCACCCGGCCTGGTTTAGTCGGATGCTTGAACTGCCGATGACTGCCTTCGTTTCCTACCCAGTACCAACCGTCCCTGTTGAGGAGTGCCAGCACTTCCCGCACTTTCATCGTGCCAGCCTCCGCTCACGCCAAATTCACGTTCACGCTCTTGATCTGCGTGTAGCTCAGCAGCTCGGCGAGGCACTCTTCGCGGCCCAGGCCGCTGTGCTTGTAGCCGCCGAAGGGCACGCCGGGGAAGTGGCGGCTGCTGTCGTTGATCCAGATGAAACCCGCCTCGATCTCCTGCGCCAGGCGGTAGGCCGCGGCGAAGTCGCGCGACCAGATGCTCGCCGTCAGGCCGTAGAGCACGCTGTTGGCCATCTCGGCCAGCTCGCCCGCGCTGCGCCACGGAATCACCGACTGCACCGGCCCGAAAATTTCTTCCTGCGCCAGGCGCATGCGGTAATCCACCTGATCGAAGATGGTCGGCTCGACGAAGTAGCCGCGCTGCAGCTCGGGGTTCGACGGCCGGCCGCCGCCGGCAACCAGCTTGGCGCCTTCCTGTTTCCCGAGCTCGATGTAGGACATCACTTTCTGAAACTGCCGCTCGGACACCAGGCACCCCATTTCGCTCGACTCGTCGGCGGGCATTCCGACGCGCACAGCGCGCACGCGCTCGGCGAGACGCGCGAGGAATGCGTCGTGAATGTCGGCATGGAGGAACAGGCGCGAGGTCGAGCCGCAAGACTGCCCCTGCCAGGAATAATTCATTCCCTGGAACGCCGAAGCGACGGCCTGGTCGAGGTTGACGTCCGGGAAAATAATCATGGGGTTCTTGCCGCCGAGTTCGAGTGAGACGTTCTTCAAGCCGTCGGCGGCGTCGCGCAGAATCTGGCGCCCGACTTCGACCGAGCCCGTGAAGGCGACGCGGCGCACGGCGGGATGCTTTACGAGCGGCGCGCCCGCTCGCGGACCGCTGCCGTTCAGGACATTGACCACGCCCGGCGGAAAAATCTCCTGGGCGTCTTTCGACATTTCGAGCGCCGAGAGCGGCGTCAGGTCGGCGCACTTGAGGATCACGGTGTTCCCGGCCACGAGCGGCGCAGCCAGCCGCGATGCGGCGAACATCAGCGGGTGATTGAACGGAACGATACGGCCCACGACGCCGTACGGCTCGCGCAGCGTGAAGTGGAACGTTTGCGCGGTCCCCGGTACGGTCTCCCCCTTCAGTTCCGGGGCCAGGCCGGCAAAATACTCGTGCATCCGCGCGGCGTGCTCCACGTCGGGACGCAGCGAGCGGATGGTGTTCCCGCCGTTCAGCGCGTCGAGCAGCGCGTAGACTTCCGCGCGCGCCCGCAGTCGCTGCGCAAATCGCCGGCAGTAGGTGGCGCGCTCCGGCGGGGCGAGCTTGCGCCACGCGGGGTAAGCCTTCTGAGCGGCTTCGACCGCCCGGTGGACGTCCTGCTCGTCGCAATCGGGAACGTCCGCCAGCCGCTCGCCCGTGGCCGGGTTGAGGGTGGGAACCGTTTTCCCGCTCGCCGCCCCGGTCAGCTCGCCGCCGATCAGACAGTAATAATTTTTCCGCAAGACCGCCTGAGTAGATGGGACGGCGGTTTCCGCGAGCTGGCTCATTCGGACTTCCTCCGGGAGCGTGGCTGAGATTGAAAAACGGCGGAAAAGAAATAATAGCACGGCG
>CAYWWM010000189.1:0-5863 GCA_964461735.1 uncultured Solibacteraceae bacterium
AAACAGCAGCGCGTGGCGCAGGAGACGCTCGAAATCTACGCTCCCCTGGCGCACCGCATGGGCATGGGGAAGATCCGCGGCGAGCTCGAAGACATGGCGTTTTCCTACCTCGATCCGCTCGCCTACCGCGAAATTCGGGAGGAGGTCGAGAGCAAGCGCCGCTTTGGCGAAGACTTTCTGAAGGACGTGGCCGGCGTCCTCGAGCGCAAACTTCAGGAGAGCGGCCTCGCGGCGCGCGTCGAATGGCGCATCAAGCGCCCCTACAGCATCTACCAGAAGATGAAGCGGCAGAAATCGGAGTTGAATCAAGTCTACGACCTGCTGGCCGTGCGCGTCATCACGCGGTCCCTCCAGGATTGCTACGCCGCGGTCGGAGTCGTGCATAGCCTCTGGCCTCCGGTGCCGGGACGGATCAAGGACTTCATCGCCATGCCGCGGCCCAATCTCTATCAGTCGCTCCACACCACCGTGATCGGGAAGAACGGGCAGCCGCTCGAGGTGCAAATTCGCACCGAAGAAATGCACCGCACCGCCGAGGAAGGCATCGCGGCGCACTGGAAGTACAAGGAGCGGGGCACCTATTCCTCCTCCGACGAGCAGAGCATGGCGTGGCTGCGGCAACTGGTCGAGTGGCAGCAGGAGATGTCCGACCCCGCGGAATTTCTTTCGACGCTCAAGATTGACCTCTACCCCGAGGAAGTCTACACGTTTACGCCGAAGGGAAAGGTCGTGGTGCTGCCCCGCGACGCCACCCCGGTGGATTTCGCCTACGCCATCCACACCGAAGTCGGCAAGACCTGCGCGGGCGCCAAGGTGAACGGAAAACTGGCGCCGTTGCGCTACCGGCTGCGGAACGGCGACGTCGTGGAGATCGTGACGCAGAAGGCGGGACATCCCAGCCGGGACTGGCTGTCGTTCGTCAAGTCCTCGCGGGCGCGCAACAAGATCAAGCACTGGCTCAAGGTCGCCGAACGCGCCAGCTCGATCGAGCTCGGACGCAAACTGCTCGAAAAGGAGAGCCGCCGCTGCAGCGTTCCCTGGAGCAAGTTGTCGGAAGAGGAATTCGCCCGAGGCGCGGAGCGCGTCGGCTATTCCTCGCCGGACGATCTGCTCTCGGCGGTGGGTTTCGGACGGGTGGCTCCCCGCCAGGTGCTGGCCAGCCTTTTCCCCGCATCGGCCCTCGAGGAGAACGCGGAAAAGGCCGCCCCGGCCGACCAGCCGTCGTCTCTGGCGCGCACGGTGCAGAAAGCGCTGGGCATGGCGCCAGGCCTTTCCTTGCAGGTGAAGGGTTTCAGCGACCTGCTGGTCTACCGGTCGAAATGCTGCGAGCCGGTGCGCGGCGAGGACGTGGTCGGCTACATCACGCGCGGCAAGGGCGTCGCCGTGCACTCGAAAGCCTGTCCCAACGTCCAGAACCTGCTCTACGAACCGGAGCGGCGGATTGACGTGGAATGGGTTTCATCGGCGGAAGATTCCTACCCCGTGCAGTTCGCGCTGCGCACCACCGACCGCCCCGGCCTCTTGAAGGAGTTGACCGCCGCCATTAGCGAGAAGACCAACATCCGCAACATGGAGACCCGCATCGAAGAGAACGGCGATGCCACCATTGACCTGACGCTCGACATCAGCGACAAGAAACACCTCGAAAAGCTGGTGACCGCCATGCGCAAAGTGCAGGGCGTCCGCGACGTGGAGCGGCTCTACAAGGTCTAGTGTCGTGTCTCCGAAGTTCGTTGCATAATTTTTAGGCATCCCAATGACCTTAACCCTTTTCCTTACAGTGTATGGTGGCCAGAAAATTATGCAATGTTTTTCTGGGACACGACACTAGAGGTGGCATTTGCCCAATCGAACTACGGTGCGGAAGGTTGGCGCCCCAGTAGGCCGCCTTTCCCCCGAAATTTCCTATCCTTCGCCGCAACTTTCCTCCACGCTATTGTGTTTGTATGCAAGGGCTTGGAGAGCGTTGCGGATGTGGCGCTCCGCCCCCTGGGAGAAATCTAGAGGAGATTTCCGCGCGTGTTGCTCCTAATCCCCTGGATGTTTGCTCTGGTGGTTGTAACCGAGGGCGTCTTACCGGCCCAAGCGCGGCCGCCACAACGTCCGGCGTCTCGGGATGGCGCGCCAACTGTGCGAGCCGTCCGCACGCCGAAGCCTCCGGTGCTCGACGGTCTAGTGACGGAAGAGGTTTGGCAACTGGCCGAACCCGCGACGGGATTCCGGCAAAAGGATCCTCAGGAAGGCGAGCCTGCCTCCGAACTGACAGCGATCCGGATTCTCCATGACACACAACATCTTTATGTGGGAATCGTTGCCTCGGATTCGAATCCAGACGGGATCCGGGCTACGGAACTGCGGCGGGATGATTCCCTCCGGAACGACGACATCGTGGAAATCATCCTCGATACATTCCACGATCATCGCAACGGCTACTTATTCCGAATCAATCCTCTAGGGACCCAGTACGACGCCACGGTCACCAATGAGGGACAAACGACCAACGCGAACTGGGATGAGAAGTGGGACTCGGTGGCGCGAGTGACTGAAGCAGGGTGGTCCGCGGAAATCGCCATTCCCTTCAAGATTCTTCGTTTTGCAGCCGAAGGCCAAGAGGCGGCGTGGGGGATCAACTTCCATCGCGCCATCAAGCGCAAGAACGAAGACGTATTTTGGACGGCGTACCAGCGGGATTTCGACTTTGAGGAAGTCTCGCAGGCGGGTCATCTGGAAGGTTTGTCCGATATTCTCGGCTTTCGACTGCGTTTCAAGCCGTTTGTGCGAAGCGGAGCGAGTCGGGCCATCCAGCGAGGGGGCGAATACACGACGCGGCACCTCACCGAGGTGGGTATCGAAGACGCCAAGTACATGATTACTCCGCAACTGGCCCTGGACCTGACGGTCAACCCGGATTTCGCCCAGGCCGATGTGGACGAAGCACAAGTCAATCTGACCCGCTTTAGCCTGTTCTTTCCCGAAAAGCGCGAGTTTTTCCAGGAAGGCTCCGGCATCTTTCAATTTGGCACTGGAGAAGCCTTCGGGCGACCACAGGTTTTGCTGTTCCACAGTCGGCGCATCGGCCTTTCTGAGAACCGGGAGGAGATTCCGATCCTGGCCGGTCTCAAGCTGACCGGCAAGCAGGGCCCGTTGGAAGTGGGGTTGCTCAACATGCAGACCCGGCGCTCAGAGCTTGCCTCCGGGCAGAGTGCGCCGGGGCAAAACTTCACGGTGCTCCGCGCCAAGGGAAACATCCTGGCGCGCTCGTATGTCGGCGCGATGTTTACCCGGAACACCGCCGGACTGACGGGGGCTTCCAATTGGACCGGGGGCTTGGATGCGGGTTTCACCTTCTTCCAAAATTTAGACCTGCGAGGCTTCCTCGCCCGGAGTGACACCCCCGATCGGTTGGATGGAGAATGGGCGGGACAGGCAAAGCTTGAATGGGACAGTGACCGGTTTGAATTTCTAGCCGAACACTTGAGCATTCAGGAGAATTTCCGGCCGGAGATGGGCTTTGTAGCTCGCGCTGAGCCGAATTGGAAAGGCGCGAAAAGAAATGTGCTGGAAGGGGCCTACAAGCCCCGGCCGGGCATTGACTGGATTCGCCAGTTCGAGTTCTCTTCCTCCTTGGAATATATTGCAGACCAGGAAGACAACCTGGATACGCGAACGGCTGAACTCGGTTGGTCTACCGACTTTGCGAGCGGCGATGCGCTGGACTTTGAGTTTAGCAGGAACTTGGAAAGGCTGGTCCGTCCCTTGCGAATCCGGAGGGGTGCGACCGTTCCCCGCGGGGACTACCGATTTGACCAATTTCGGTGGATGTATCGGGCTTTCCGCGGGCGCCCACTTTCCGGCAACATGAGCCTGGAATTAGGCGAATTCTACAATGGCAACCGGACGGGTTTCGATATCTCACCGCAGTTGAAGCTTTCCGCGAATCTATCGCTCGACCCGAGCTATGAATGGAATAAGATCTCCTTGCCGCATACGCCTTCGTTTACGACCCAGGAGCTCAATACTTCGGTGAACTATTCCTTTAGTCAAAGATGGCTCACCCGAACCACCTTCTTGGTCAACAGCCAGGACAGTCAATACGCGATTAACTTTCGCCTCAACTATATCTACCGCCCAGGCGACGACCTGTTTGTTGTCTACAACGAAACTAAAACCTATGGCCAGGAAGGACGGCTGCAAAACCGGGCGCTGATCGTCAAATTCACATACTCCTTGGATCGGTAGTTTCTGCTTGGCCGCACACTTGGCAACAGGCCGCCTAGAAAATCTCCGGGAAGTAGAACGTCAGGACGGCGTTCAGCCGCATGTCGGAGACGATCACCTCTTTGTTCTTCGGATTCAGAGTGACTCCGCGCGGCTTCTTCATCACGTTGCTCGCCTTGCCCTCGATCTTCCAGCGCGGCGGCACGTCGCCGTTGTCGTTGATGCTCCAGACGCCGATGAAAGTGCCCTCCGGCTCCGGGATGCCGCCGTCGGTGATCTGGCTGATGACGATCCAGCCGCCGGTCGGCTGAACCTGCATCTGGCGGATGCCGTGAATTCCGGTCCTCGGGCCGCGAATCACGCGCAAGGGTTTGACTTCGCCGTTGGCCGTTCGGTCGAAGATCAGGATGGCTTCGCGGCCGGCGCGATAGGGCGTCTGCCAGCCCCCTTGGTTTTCTCGCGTTACGGTGCCGTCCGTCACGAGGACGTTGTGAATCGGGTCCACCGCGATGCCGCTGCCGGGACGCCAGCCCATGCTGTTGCCGCCGCGGATGATCCGTGAGGGAGCCACGTCGCCGTTCGCGGTCAGCGGAAAGACGAGAATATTGTCGCCTTGCGGCATGTAGATTTCGTTGTTGACGGCGTCAATTTCGAGCGTATCCACGGATTCGAGCATCGTCTTGGGGCCCTGAATCATGCGGATGGGGGCCTCCTGGCCGTCGGCGCCGCCGCGGAACGTGAGGATGGACTGCGCGAAGGGATTCCCGACGTAGATCTCATCGCGGGCTTCGTTGTAGCGGATGTCGTGCATGGTTCGGCTCAACTTGGTGGCCTGGCCGAAGATCATCCTGCGCGGCGCATCGCCGTCCTTCGCCAGCCTGGCGAAGGTCGCAATCTGCGGATGGGCCACTCAGTTGGGAACGAGAATTTCGTCGCGCCGCGTGTCGTAGGCCACCGCGCCGGGATTGCCGATCTGGAGAGCGGGGGTCCCTTCGGCGGCGGCGCGAATGACGCGCAGCGGAGGCGTGTCGCCTTGGGCGGTGCGAGCATACACCGTAGCGCGGTGGTTGCCCATGTTGGCCACCACCACCTCGTTATTGGCGAGGTCCACATGCACGCCGGTGGGATTCTTGATCTGCGTCTTGGGGCCGCGCAGCACGCGGGTCGGGGCGACGTTGCCGTTGTCGGTGACGCGGAACACGAGGATCGAATCGCTGCCGTCGTTGGCGACAAAGACCTCCCCGTTCACTTCATCCACATAGATGTGGGCGGGCCAATTCAACTGCGTATTCGGTCCTTGGATGACGCGCAGCGGCGGCGTGTCGCCGCTGGCTTTGATCGGATAGACGCTGATTGAAGGAGGCTCGTAGCGGCCGCTGCCGGGCGTGATGCGCGCCGCTCCGACGTCCGCCAGCGAATTCCCTCCCCCGTCCCCGTAGGAAGCGGCGTTGCCGTAATTGGCGACGAACATCCAGCCGTTCTTCGTGTCGAGGCTCAAGCCGTGGGCGTCTTCGAGGCCGGTCCTGTTTCCCCGCAGAACCCGCAGGGGCTCCTCCTCGCCCTTGGCCAGCTTGTTGTAAACGACGACCATCGGAGGGTGCTGCACCGTCAGGAACAGCTCCTGGCTGGCTTCATCCACGGCGAT
>CAYWWM010000190.1:0-5857 GCA_964461735.1 uncultured Solibacteraceae bacterium
TGTTGTCCTCAGGATCGTTTTCGCGCCCTTCATCCACGCTGAAATTGGCCGAGAGAGAATCGGAGGCGGCCACGTTGTAGTCGAAGCGCGACAGGCCGAAATCTTCCTCTCTCCGGCGCACGGGATTGCTGGTGGCCCGGGCGATGCCGGTGGCCAAGCCGGACTGGTCGAACGTATCCCCGCCGTTGGGCGCAGGCCAGAAGAGCTGCGCATAGGGGAGCTGGCGCGGCTCCAGACCGGGAACCGGAACGTACGCATTCAGGCCTGCCAGACTGCTCCCGCAATTGGTCGCTTGGGCCGCTCCGGAATAGACCCGGTTGCACGGCAGCAAGCCCAGGCGAGCCTGCGCGCTGGGCACGAACTCGTCGCTCGATTCCCCGCGCGCCTCCCGGAATCCTTCGTAATTTCCATAGAGGAACATCTTGTCCCGCATGATGGGGCCTCCCAGCGAGGCGCCAAACTGGTTCCGCTTGAGCGGCGCCGGATCAATCTTGCCGTCTCCATCGCGGTCTTCGGTGTCGAAGAAGTTGCGGGCATCGAACATGTCGTTGCGCAGGTACTCGAAGACTGTTCCATGCAACTGGTTGGTCCCCGAGATGGTCACCGCAGTGACCTGCCCGCCGGATCGTTTGCCGTACTCGGCGCCATAGGTGTGACCGAGCACGTTGAACTCGCGCACCGCTTCGATGCCCAGCAACTGCCCACTGATGCCGTTGGGGGCGATCTGCTGGCCGGTGGCGTTGTCGCCCACGTAGTCCACGCCGTTCATCGTCCAGCGGTTGTTCTCCGTGCGTTTGCCGGCTACCGAGAACGAGGCCGCGCCGGAGTTCGAGCGGTTATCCACGGTGTTGGCGTTGAGCAACATCAACTGGTGGAAGCTGCGCCCGTTGAGCGGCATGTCCTTGAGTTGTTCCTCAGTGATCAAACCCGAGGTCGGGCTCAAGGTCGTGTTTACCAGCGGCGCTTCCCCGGTCACCTCGACGGTTTGCGTCACCTGGCCGACTTCGAGCGTGAGGTTGAGCGCCAACTCCTGGGCCACGGCCACGGTGAGTCCGCTGCGGACCAGTTGCCGGAAACCGGGTTTCTCCACTGTTACCTCATACGGACCGACCGGGAGAGAAGGCAGATTGTAGCTGCCATTGACGCCCGTCTCCGTCAGGCGCGTCAGTCCGGTTTCGAGGTTCCGCACGCTCACCGTGGCTTGCGGAATCACCGCGCCGCTCGCGTCTCGCACGGTGCCGGTGATGGCCCCGGAAAATCCTTGACCAAAAACCAAACCACTCCCCAGCACGATCACTCCGAGTATCCCAACTCCGAATCGTGCCAGGGCTTGTACTACCCGCCCTTTCCTGCTCGCCATAATTCATTCCTCCTTTGGCTTTCGCACAACTGGTTTTAGCCGGAGGCGCGATCGTGCAGCCGCTTCCGGCGATTCCCTAGCTGCAAAACTGCGCCAATCATCCCTTACGGACCGCGCGCAAAAGAAGCGCGCGCGCCGACCCTTGGATGGCTTGGCAACGAGGTTGCTAGCCGTTGGGCGAACCTCGATTCGCCCCCTGTTTAAGAAGCTGATAGACCCAGCGTCCGGTCCCGTAGGGAGAATAGGCCCTGTGCTGCGCCAAAAACAATACTGTAAATACTGTATTTTTGACACTGTAAACCATTACAAGAGCGATGCCTCGCGGGTTTGCCGCCAGGTTCAGGGACGTATAGGCTTAGGAACGACTGGATTCCCCTACTCGGGATCATGCGGAGCAATTTCCGATTTCCGGGTGCCCGATGGCGGGTCAGAAACTGGTCTTGCTACCGTATTAATTGTAAAACTTTGTCAATATTACCATTGATAGTCTAACCGTGAACCACTATTTAATTCTTGACAAGCCATTATTCTCGTGCTAATAGGGTAGCCACTGGGAGGGAATAAACGCTTCAGTTCAACGGCTTGCAGGGGAAGATGGCCTGCTGCCGCAGTCAGGGCATGCACGTATCGGGGAAGTCATTCTTACTTCCCTGGAAGATTGGGACGAAGTGGATCAAGAGGGTGTCGGCTCCGACCGCGAGGTGCATATCAGCCGGGAGTGTTCTTGCCACAAGATGACGCGGTGGTGTCGGCGAGACGCCAGCTTTCTTTTTTTTGCAGATTTCACGAAAGAGGGTAGCGAACGATATCGAGTCAAGGAGGATACCGTGCAAGGAACATGGTTTGAGAAGCAAGCTCTCACCCGAGCATGGAGCCGCGGCTCCGTTCTCTTGGCATTTTTGCTTTCCGCTGTGCTGGGTATGGCGCAGCTCAACACGGGAAACATTTCCGGGACCGTCACCGACCAGTCCGGGGGCGCGGCGCCCGGCGCAACCGTAACCGTCCGCAACGTGGAGACCGGCGTCACGCGGTCCCTGCAAACCAACGCGGCGGGCCGCTATGAAGCCCTGGCGTTGCCGGTCGGCAATTATGAAGTGGATGCCCAACTGGCCGGCTTTCAACGCGCCGTCCGCAGCGGCATCACGCTCACGCTGGGCCGCAACGCCGTGGTGGACTTCGTGCTGCAAGTCGGCGAGGTAACCCAGGCCATCACCATCACCGGCGAAGCCGCGCAGGTCGAAACCACGACGGCGACGGTGACGCAACTCGTAGATGAACGCAGGGTGTTGGAGATTCCTCTGAACAACCGCGACCTGACGCAGCTCGCGTTTCAGAACGCGCTGGTGCTGAAGACCCCGACCGGCGAGCCGGGCGCGCGCAATGCTTCCGGCGGCACCGGGGATCACCTGTCCGTGGCGGGCATGCGCGGCAACATGAACACTTACATGCTGGACGGAGTTTCAAACGCCGATATCTCCGGCAATTCGCAGTCGGCGACCACGGCCTATTCCGGCGCCGAGACGGTGAAGGAATTCCAGGTCATTACGAACAACTATTCGGCGGAATACCAGAGCAAGCCCGGGGCGATCGTGAGCGCCGTGACCAAGTCGGGGACCAATCAGTTTCACGGCTCATTGTTCGAGTTTCTGCGGAATGACAACCTGGATGCGTACAGGTGGGACAGCAAAGCCCGCAGTCCGGACCCTGTCAAAGCGGAGTTCAAACGCAACCAGTTCGGCGGTTCGCTGGGCGGGCCGATCATCCGGGACAAGACCTTCTTCTTCACGAGCTACGAGGGATTGCGGGAGCGCATCGGCGAGAACCAGGTGATCACCCTCCCCACGGCGGCGGGGCGCAGAGGATTGCTGGGTCCGAATCTCTACGATCCGAATCGACCGGAGCGCTTCAATCGCGCGGAATATGATGCGGGCATCACCCCGATCGTAGTGAACCCCATCATCGTTCCCTATTTGAATCTTCTTCCCGTTCCCGGCACCGGAAACACGCCTCTGTTGCGGGAATTGACAGACCCGGCTACCGGACTTCCGGACGGGAGGGCCGAGGCTGCCAGCCCCAGAAACACCTCCACGACTGGAGACTTTGCAGCGATCAAGATAGACCATCAGTTCGTGGACCAGCGCAAAGGGTTCCTGGCGTTCACCTGGAACCTGGACAACTCGGTCCTGCGCCGGATTGATGCGTTCCCGGGCCAGGCCAGCGCCGTCGGGGAAGAGACCTTCAAGCGGGTCTACTCGGCGCGCCACACCAGCATCTGGACTCCCACGGTCCTGAATGAGTTCGTGTTTGGGTTTACCCGGACCGCACCCTCGCAATCGCACCCGCAGAATGAGCCGGACTGGTCGAACGTCAACGGCGTGGACCTGCGATTCGGGCGGAACCGCGAGCGCATGGGACAGATCACGTTCGGAAACGATGTCGAGACCGTGGGATTTCCGCGTGACCGTTCCGAGTTCTTCCAGGATTTTTGGACCTTCCGGGATAACGTGTCCATCTCCCGGACCAATCACACGCTGAAGTTTGGAGCGGAGATCAACCCGATCCGCCTGGTCATGGACCAGGTGGGCGGCAGTTACAACGGAGTGTATAACTTTGACACGTTCCACCGGTTCCTGACGGGGGACGTGAACCGGCTGGAGCAGGATGTGCCGGCCGGAACCCCGCTGCCCAGCGGGCAGATCGTCCAGGCCACCAAGATTTTCAGCTACCGGCAGAAGCAAATGGCGTTCTATTTCCAGGACAACTGGAAGGTGCGGCCGACGCTGACGCTGAACCTGGGGCTGCGGTATGAGTTCCTGACCTCTGCCGAGGAAGACGAGAACCGGTTTTCGAACTTGGTACACATTACGGACCTGGTGCCCACGGTCGGGGTCAATTTCGAGAACCCCACGAAGCGGAATTTCAGTCCCCGCTTCGGGTTCGCCTGGTCTCCCGGCGGCAGCGGCAAGAGCGCCGTTCGCGGCGGATTCGGCATCTACTATGAATTGCCGACCATCGTGTACTGGCGGTCCCACTCGCAGGAGCTGGTCCCGTTCGTGGTGGCGGGATTCCTGGACAAAGATGTTGCGATAAACCAGTTTGGTCTAACCGGGGTGGACTTCCCGCATGGCCCGGAAACACTGAGTCGCGAGCTGGCGGGGGTGCCGAGCTATCGGATGTGGGAAAACGAGAACCATCCCGCCTACGCCTACCGCTGGAGCTTCAGCTTGGAGCGGGAGTTCTTTGGGAACTGGCTTGGCTCGATCGCTTACAACGGATCGCGCGGCGTGCATCTCTATACCCAGGGCGACGCGAACCAGGCCAAGTGGGACGGCTACCCGAACAATCCGCCGAACACGGAATTGCATTGGACGGAGCGGCTGAGCAGGGCCGACACGCCTACCAGGGCTGGGAGGAGCGTCCTGCAGCCGGCCCTCAATCCGTCGTTTAACAACATCTGGCTGATCTCCCCGCGGGGCAGCAGCTTCTATCACGGCTTGAACGTGAGCGTGCAGCGGCGGCTGTCGGCCGGGCTCCAGATGCAGGCCAGCTATAACTTCTCCAAGAACATTGACTATGGGGCAGGCTCCAGCAACCAGGGCGACGGGTTGCCGCAGAACCAGCGGATTGACAACACCTGGCAGCATGGCCGCATGAAGGGGCTCTCCCTGATTGATTTCCGGCAGAACTTCGTCACCAGCTTTACCTATGACCTCCCGAGAACGAGCTTCACGGGCGTTCTGGGAGCCATCGTGAACGGCTGGCAGACGAACGGTGTTTTGACGTTTACCAGCGGGAGTCCGTTCACCGTGTATGACAGCAATAACCGGCAGAGGGATGCGATGCGAAAGGCCGGGCGGAACAGGCCGAATCTTATCGCCAACGGGAATACCAACCCGGTGACGGGGAACCCCGACGCCTGGTTCGACGTCAATCAGTTCATTCCCTCGACCTGCCGCGCCAACGTGTACTGCTACAACGAAGCCAACGTCGGAGTGCCCGCCCTGGGTTTTCAGGTCGGATATTGGGGCCAACTGGGATCGAATACGTTGATTAGCGATGGCTTGGCGAACTTCGATTTCTCGCTCTCCAAGAACATCCCCCTGAACGAAACCATGCGGTTCCAGTTCCGGTCGGAGTTCTTCAACCTGACCAATTCCCCGAGCTTCCGCATTCCTGCAAACACGGGCGCGACCATTACGAACAACAACGGATCGCGGAGTTCAAACGCCGGCCGGATTGATTCGGTTCGCAACTCGGAGCGGCAAATCCAGTTCGCCTTGAAGTTCATCTTTTAACAGCAGTGGATAGTGAATAGTGAATAGTTTGAAGAGGCACGGCCTGAGTAAAAAAACTCAGGCCGTGCTTGCTTCTTTTTGTGGTATCTTATAGGCGGACCCTGTTCGGGGCGAAAGCCCGGATCGCGTGGAGGAGGACTCACATTTATGAAGACGAAGTTGTTTGCCGTGGCAGTGGGAGCGCTGCTGCTGTCGAGCGTGG
>CAYWWM010000191.1:0-5853 GCA_964461735.1 uncultured Solibacteraceae bacterium
GATTGCCAGCGCATAGCTGATCATCTGCGCCGAGCTGCGCAGGCTGCCGAGGAGCGAATACTTGCTGTTCGACGACCATCCGGCCAGCGCGATGCCGTAGACGCCCATGGAGCTGACCGCCAGGATAAACAGGATGCCGATGTCGAGATCGGCGATCTGGAACAGGTCTACGCCCTCGACGCGGGTCTCCGGCCCGAAGGGAATCACCGAGAAGGAGAGCAGCGCGGTCACGAGCGCCAGGAACGGCGAGAGCAGATAGACGAGGCGAAACGCGCCGCTCGGCGTCAGGTCTTCTTTCGTCAGCAGCTTGATGGCGTCTGCCAGCGGCTGCAAGAGGCCGTGGGGACCGACGCGCGTCGGACCCCAGCGCGACTGCATGTGCGCCACCAGCTTGCGCTCGAACCAGACGACGTAGGCCACCAGCGTCAGCAGCAGAAACAAGATGACCACGATTTTGGCGAGCGCGATCAGCAGCATGAGAGGTGACATGGTATCTTCCAAGTATTTTGCGATTGGTCAAAATTTCCGGCTCTCGCGTTCCGGAACCAGCCCCAAAATCCGGCTGTAGCGTCCCATCGTTCCCGACGTAAACAGCGTGTCGTTGGCCGACACGATTCGCCCCGCGCTGTCTGGCGCCAATCCCGCGGCTCCGCGCGGCGGGACTGTAGCCTCCGCGCCACCGGCCAGCAGTTGGACCAGCGGGACCTTGTATCCGGGCACGACACGCCGAATCTCCTCCAGCACATCCTCCGTGCGCGCCGAAAAGCCTGTCGCCCCCAAGGCCTTGGCGAGTCTACCGATGATGTCGAGATCGGTGCGCGTGCCCGCTACGTCCACCGCTTTGCGCAGGCGTTGCAGCTCGCCGCAGGTATTGGTCACGGTGCCGCTTTTCTCATAGGCGCTCGCCGCTGGAAGGAACACGTCGGCGGCCTGTGCCGTCTCGTGCAGGAAGAGGTCCTGGACGACCAGAAAACTTTTCCCGCGATACGCCGCCGGATCCTGGCCCTGGAGCGGATTCGCACCCACGACGTACAGCGCCGCCAGGCGGACCTCGCGGACGGCGGCGAGCATTTCATCGCGCGACCAACCCGCGTGGGCCGGGAGGGGGTGCTGCCAATGGCTCTCCCAGTTGGCGCGCGAGGCCGCATCTTCGACCGAATGATAACCGGGCAGCAGGTGCGGCAACAGACCCATGTCGGACGCGCCGCGGGAATTGCTGTAATCGCCAAGCGCGATGTAGCGCGTGCGGCCGGGCAACTGGCGTCCCAGGCGAACCAGCGCGCCGACGGCATCTCCCGCCATTTCCGCCCCGAACAGAATCACTACGTCGCGCTCGGCGCGAAGCGCGTCGCGGAAGGCGGCCAGCTCGTGGGGCGTGGCTTCCTCGCCTGCGAGCGACCGCTCCGCGTGCGCCTCGCCCGACAGCCATGCGATGGTTGCACGTTCCTGCCCCGCCGCCACGGCAAGAGACCGATGACTTTGTTTGAGCAGAGGAATATGGCGCGAATGGATCACGTAGAGCCGCGCCCCGCGCAGGCGGCAGGCCTCGCGGAGCTTCCAGGCGAGCAGAGGATGCTGGTCGGTGGGGTTGTTGCCGACCAGCAGAATCGCGGAAGCCTGCGCCACGTCCTGCGAGCGGGCCAGCGGAAGCTCGCCGGTTTCATTCGCCTGACCATCGGCCAGCGCGGCCAGCAGGGCAGGGAAGTCGGCGGTGCGGTGATGGTCAATGTGATTGGTTCCCAGAACCGTCCGCGCGAATTGCTGCAACAGGTAATTCTCTTCGTTGGTGGTATGGTTCGACCCGATCACCCCGAAGGCTTCCTGCGCGCTCGTTTCCCCGGAGCCGCGCTGTTCCAGGATGGCCTTCCAGCGCGAGCCGACGTAGCGGAAGGCTTCGTCCCAGGTGGCCTCGGCCCATTCGGTTCCCCGGCGGAGCAGCGGATGTTTGACGCGCTCGGCGTGCTCGACGAAGTCGTAGGCGTAGCGCCCCTTGATGCAAAGGAACTCGCCGTTGATGCCGCTGTGGTCGCGGTTGTTGCCGCGTAGAATCTTGTTGCCGCGGACGCTCAGCGTGGTCTTGCAGCCGTCGCCGCAGTGCGCGCAGACGGTGCTCACGTATTGAATCTCCCAGGGCCGCGCCTTGTAGCGGTAGGCGCCGCTGGTGAGCGCCCCGACCGGGCAGATGTCAATGCACATGCCGCACTCTTCGCAGTCGAGATGGTCGCCGTGGTTGGGCGTGATCTCCGAGCGCGCTCCCCGGTTGACCACGCGCAGCGCGCCCACGCCCATGCCTTCGTCGCAGACTCGCACACAGCGGTAGCACAGGATGCAGCGCGGCGCATCGAAGAAGACGACCGGCGACCACTGCTGCTCCTCGACGTGTCGCTTCTCCTCGGCGAAGCGGCTCTCGGCGGCCCCGTAGCGGAACACCATGTCCTGGAGCTCGCATTCGCCGCCTTTGTCGCACACCGGGCAGTCGAGCGGATGATTGCCGAGCAGCAACTCGATCATGGACCGCCGCGCGTCCTTCACCGCCGCCGTCGCCGTCCGCACGATCATGCCCTCGGCCACCGGAACGGTGCAGGCGGTCTGGAGCTTGGGAGTCTTCTCGATCTCCACCAGACACATGCGGCAAGCGGCCTGCAAGGAAAGCCCGGGATAGTAGCAGAAGGACGGGACCTCAATGCCCGCGCCGCGGCAGGCCTCGATCAGCAGCGTCCCCGCCTCGACGCCGAGCCCCCTGCCGTCTACCGTGATGTTGACTGTGTTCGCCATCGCGTCAGCTAAAATCTCTCGATGCAAATCTGCCACAGAGACACAGAGGCGCAGAGAAAGAAGCGAAAGTCCAAATCCAAAATCCTAACCCGGATGAGCCGAACCAGAGAAGGTCCGATTCCGGATTCGGAATATTCGGAATGCCAAATTCCGGATTCCGGAAAGTTGGGCCGCCAGCAAAATAGCTCCGGAGGCCTGTGAACATTGGCTCAAACCGACATGCACAAAACTTTTCTGCCGCTGGCGGTAAGAATTCCATAAGCACTAAACTCTACACGGCCCAAACTCCAATTTCTAAATCCCAAACCAGAGCCCCTTTCCTCCTTGGAATTTTGGGGTTTGGAATTTGTTCTAGGATTTAGGATTCGGGATTTAGGGTGTGCCTTCCCCCACTCCCCACTCCCCATTCCCCACTCCCTACTCATACGGGCACGGGCGTCCCGCGAGGTGCGCTTCGAACTCCCCTCGAAACTTTTGCACGAAGGCGATGGTCGGCATGGCCGCGGCGTCGCCCAGAGGGCAGAACGTGCGCCCGAGCATGTTTTTCGCCAGGTCCTCGATCAGCCGAATGTCCTCGTCGCGCCCGTTGCCGGAGTGGAAGCGCGTGAAGGTTTTGCTGAGCCAGGAGGTTCCCTCGCGGCAGGGCGTGCACCAGCCGCAGCTTTCGTGCGCGTAGAATTTGATCAGCCGCATCGCCACCTTGACCATGCAGGTGCCTTCGCCGATCACGATCACGGCGCCCGAGCCGAGCATGGAGCCGGCCTTGGCCAGCGAGTCGAAGTCGAGCGGCGTGGCCATCGCCTCGGGCGTCAGCACCGGCGTGGACGAGCCGCCGGGAATCACGGCCTTCAATTTTTTTCCGCCCAGGATTCCGCCGCCGACTTCTTCGATCAGCCGCCACAACGGAAAGCCCATCGGCAGCTCGTACACCCCCGGACGGTTGACGTGCCCGGAGAGCGCGAAGAGCCGCGTGCCGCCGTTGCGCGGCGAGCCCAGCGCGGAGTACCACCGCCCGCCGTGGCGCAGGATGGCGGGGACCGAGGAATACGTCTCGACGTTGTTCACCACGGTCGGGCCGCCGTAGAGACCGACGATGGCCGGGAAGGGAGGCCGGATGCGCGGAATGCCGCGCTTGCCTTCGAGCGATTCGAGCAGCGCCGACTCCTCGCCGCACTCGTACGCCCCCGCGCCGGTGTGCGTCGCCAGGTCGAAATCGTATCCCGTGCCGCGAATGTTTTTTCCGAGGTAGCCGCGCGCGTAAGCCTCTTCGATGGCGCGGTCGAGAATCTCGATCAGGTAGCGGTACTCCCCGCGCACGTAGATGTACCCCTGGCGCGAGCCGATGGCTTTTCCCGCGATCACCAGACCCTCGATCAACTGGTGCGGGTCGCGCTCCATCAGCAGACGGTCCTTGCAGGTGCCCGGCTCGCTCTCGTCGGCGTTGCAGACGACGTACTTGGGCTTGGCGGACTGCTTCGGCACGAAGCTCCACTTCATGCCGGTGGGAAAGCCCGCGCCGCCGCGCCCGCGCAGGTTCGACTGCTTCACCTCTTCAATCACGGCTTCCGGCGTCATCTGTCCCAGCGCCTTTTCGAGCGCGGTGTAGCCTTCGTTGGCCAGATAGGTTTCAATGGAGGCGGAAGTGGGCAGATCGAACCGCCTCGTCAGCACGCGGCCGTCTTGCGCCGCTCCCGGGTTCGGACTGCTTGGACTGCTTCCCGGAGCTGCCTCTGACGGCCGTGGGGTCTGCGCGTCGGCTCCGCTCTCCGTTCCATTGCTCGCCAGCCGCTCTACCAACTGATCGAACCGCTCCGGCGTGACGTCGAGATGATACTGGTAATTCACCTGCACCGCCGGCGCCCAGGAGCAGGCTCCGATGCACTCGACCTCTTCGAGCGAGAATTTCCCGTCCGGAGTGATCTCGCCCGGCGCGATGCCGAGGCGCTGCTTGGCGTGCGCGAACAACTGCTCGCCGCCGCGCAACTGGCAGGAGATATTCGTGCAGACCTGCACGTGATGCTTCCCCGCCGGCCGCGTCCGCAGCATCGAGTAATACGAGATTACGCTCTCGACTTCGAGCACCGTCAGCTCGAAGCGGCGCGCGATTTCCTCGACTGTCTCATGGCTCAGATACCCCGCCTCGTCCTGCGCGTAAAGCAGCATCGGCACCAGCGCCGAGCGCCGCAAGGGATACCGCCCCAGCAGCGTCTGGAACTTGGCTTCGAGTTGGGGGGTGAAGGGCATTTGCGCTACTAACTGTTCCTTTTCTCTAGCCCCGGCCTTCAGGTCGGGGTTCGGAATCGGAGATAGATCTCCAGGCCGCTTTAGCGGCCTTCCCTCGTTTGGCTTCAGCCCTTACGCCAGGGGTGCTCAAGCTGCCTCCAAGAAGCCCCCTGAAAGGGGCTAGGGAAAATTGGTCGCTCCGTAAACCCAGGCGTGAACGCCTGGGCTAGAGAAAAGAGAATGACTATCCTTTCTCTTTGAACTTTTCAGAACCCCGGCTTCAACGTTCCCTTCTGCCGCGCTGCCTCGAGCAGCGTCGGATAAAACTGCACGAAGGTGCGCTCGACGGCGGTGTGCTCGGTGTGGCACTCGACGCAGCGGGCGACTTCCCCGCCCGCGAGCGGCGGCGCCACGTCGCGCAGCGCATCGGCCTGTCCGAAGTTGTAGAACGCCCAGCCGTCGGGGAAGCGCGAGTCCTTCACCTCGGCTTCGAGCGCGCGCAGCGCGGCCTGTAACCGTCCGCCGCGGCTGATGGCGGAGTCGTTCTCCGAGAAGCGCGACTCGAGCACCAGCACGGTCCCGTCGGGCCACCTGCCGGTCTGCATAAAGCTGCGATAGGCCGAGGGATTCACGAACACGTTGCCGAACCGCGGCGGGTCTTGCGGATTGCGGCCCGCATCATAGGTCAGGCCCAAGCCTCCGCCGACGTACACCCACTCGCGATAGTCGGTCGGGCGCACCAGGCTCGTGCCGTTCACGTAGCGCGGCCCGTCGCCCGGCGTGATCTGCGCCCAAACGGTGAGAAAAAACGCCGTCCCAAACGCCAACCCCACAATCACCGCCATCTTCTTCTTC
>CAYWWM010000192.1:0-5833 GCA_964461735.1 uncultured Solibacteraceae bacterium
GCGAATCCAGGCGCCAAGTTGCTTTGAGATGCTTTCGCTCTCTCGCTTCCGATTCCGAATTCCGGATTCCAGATTCCGGAACGGGGGCATGCCTTCGAGCAGACACAGCATGGACCGAACCTCTCCGACAGAGCCGCGCGCGATATAAAGGAAAGCCAGCAATTCCTGATTGGTGCCGCGCTCGAAGCCTTCCGCGATGTTGTTCGAGACCGAGACGGAAGCCCTCTCGATCTGATCCCGCAGGCTGTAGCGGCTCTTGAAAACCGGGTCCTCGGTCAAGCCGTAGACTTCCCGGCCGAGCCGGATTGCTGCCTGCCAGACCGGAAGATCTTCAAACCGTTCAATACTTCACTGTCCCAGATCTCCTATTGCAAAATACAGTGACATTTCCAAAGGCTTCGCAAGGCCGTTAAAAGGCCGTCTCGCGAATCGGGAGCGTGACTATAGTATGTAACCCTCAATAACTTATCCTTCGGAATCCGGAATTTGGAATCCGGAATCTGCATATTAGCGGGCGCCTTGCGCCAGGTCATTACGCAGGTCATTGTGGACGCTAGGCGAGCGGTCCCGGGTTGCGCTGATACCGATTTACGATCACGTCGGCGCTCAGATAGGCGAGCGCCTGGATCGTGAGCGTGGGGTTGAAGCCGCTGCCCATGGAAGGGAACGTGGAACTGCCGATGACAAACAGGTTCGGGATGTCCCAGCTCTGGCCGAAGCGGTTCACCACCGAACGGTTTGGATCGCTCCCCATGCGTGTGCCGCCTTCGTGATGCCCGCCCGGAGAACCGGGGCTGGAGGGCGCGCGCCACACCTGCGCGGCGCCCATCGCACGGCCCAGGTCTTCCATCTTCCGCTGCATGAACTCCACGCGCGCCAGCTCGTTCGGCCGCCGCCAGTCGTAGGTCAGGCGCGGCGCCGGCAGGCCCCACTGATCGCGCACGTTCGGATCGAGGTCAATCGTCTGGTGGGCGTACGGCAGGTCCTCGGTCTGCGCCACCAGGGCGACGTAGCGTGCGAAGTACTTGGCGAGAAAATCCCGATAGGCCGCGCCCCACCGCCGGATACCGGGCGGAGGAGCCAAACTCATGGCGGCGCCGATCGGTCCGGCTTCGAGATCTGCGGGACCGACCGAGATCTGCGAGCCTCGGATGAAGCCCGCGCCGCCGTGGTCGAAGTTGTCGCCATTCAAGTCGTCGAGCGTATGCCGCTGCGCGCTCGGGCCCATGAAAATGTTGATGTGCCGGTCGTCAAACGCGGCGAACACGCGTGGATTGACATGAGTCATGAGATGCTTGCCCAATTCGCCGCTCGAATTGGCCAGGCCGTTCGGGAACTGCGCCGTCTTCGAGAGCAGCAAGAGCCGCACGCTGTCGTAGATGAACGGAGCGAGAATGACGAGCTCGGCCTCGATGGTGTTCTCCGAGGTGTCGGGACCATAGTAAGCGACGCCGGTCGCGCGTCCGCTCGCGTCACTGTTCACGCGGTAGCACATGGCGCCGGAGACGAGCTTGAAATTGCCGGTGGCATCGGCTTCGGGGAGCTTCGTCACCAGGATGGACGACTTGGCGCCGATGTGGCAGCCAAACGCCTGGCAGAACCCGCAGTAGGAGCAGCCCGGCCGCCCCTGATACGGCTGCGAGAGGATCGCGCGCGGCGTCGAGAACGGATGATAGCCGAGCTGGCGCGCTCCGGCGTCGAACACCGCGCCGGCCTGGTCCACGAACAAAGGCGGCAGCGGATACTCGCGGCGGCGCGGCGCCTCGAAGGGGTTGCCGCCGGCGATCTTGCGTCCCTGCAAATTGCCCGCTTTGCCCGCCACACCGAGCTCGTATTCGGCACGGTCGTAGTAGGGCTCGAGATCGGCGTACGTCAACGGCCAGTCCACGAGGGAGGAGTTTTCCGGGATGGCCGCCTGACCGTAGCGTTCGACCGTCTGGGACCGCGCGCGGAAGTCGTCGTCGTGAAAGCGCCACGAGACCGCCCCGTAGTGAACCGTGCCGCCGCCCGCCTGGTTGCCGTAGTTCAAAACCCGCAGCGCGCTCGCCGGCGCATTCGGATGCGGCCGCCAGGTAACGGGTTGGCGCTTCACGTCGGGGCGCAAATCCTGTCGCTGGAAGTACCGCAATTCGTCCTGCGCGGCGAAGTCCGCGGTGGTATGCCGTGGTCCGCGCTCCAGGCCAATCACTTTCATCCCCGCCTTGGCCAGCTCGGCCGCCAGAATTCCTCCTGCCGCTCCTACACCGACAATCACGACATCCGTCTTTGCCGTTGCCATGACTAGTTCCCTCCGCATAGTTCCAAGACTGACCACAGAGGCACGGAGACACAGAGAAGAAAAACCTGGGAGTAATGTTGAAAAATCCCCCGTTGTCTTCTCGGTGCCTCGGTGTCTCTGTGGTTCATTTCAGAACACCATTCGCTTGATGCCGTCTCGCAGCTCCGCCGAATTGAAGTTGAGCAGCAGGCCAGTCTTTATCCCACTGAGCTTCAGGTACGTCAAAAGCTGGGCTTCATGAATCGGCAGACCTGCCGTTCGACTTCCAGCCCAGCTAGGCGCAGTTCCCAGCACAAACACTCCTCGTAAGCTGATTCCAGCAGGCCGGGGCCAAGATGACGGTGCACTTCGATAGCCGCTCCAATGACCGTCTCGGTCAGAGTGTCTCGCGGCGCAGGAGTGGCCGTTTGGCTCGCCGCTCCCGTTGCCATGGCTTATTCCCTTCTTTCCCACCGCAAAACAACACGGCGCGGGATGGGGCAGGCAAGCTCGGGTTCCAGTTTCCACTCGGTGATCCGCTCCGGTAGATTAGGCTGCCCATCGGGTTGTTTCGCTTCAGCCGGAATTTCCATGATTGAGCTTCCAGCTCACCCGACTCCCGGAGAACCCAACACTACCGCTTGGCCTGCGCTTGCAACCCGATGATGGGCGCGCGGGTAAACGCTTGCTTGTTCTCCATGTCCGCCGGCGTAAAGATCGCCTGCGCGCCGGGGAAGCCGACGAGTTTCCAGCCCGCGAAATCTTTGTTGCCGCCGTAGACCGGGTCGGCGAACATGCCTTCCATCGTGTGTGTTCGGATGGTGCTGAAGAACGCCTGCGCCGTGGGCCACGTGAACTCGGCGGCCTTCCCATCTTCGAGGGCGGCGACCACTTCGTCCTGCCGCGCCGCGCTCAGGCGCACGAACGGCTCTCCATAGGAGTGGCGACAATACCGATCGAGCTGCGCCAGCCCGCGGCGATAGAAATCCTGCAGGTCGGCGTAGGCGCCGGCGAGCGCCAGATCAATGTAGTCGAGCACTCCGGCTTGGCGAGCACCCGGCTTGCCCGCCGCGCCGGGCATGAGCCGTTCGGCGAACGCCGCGACCGTGGCCGCATCGTCGTGATTGAAGAATGCTCCATGCCCCTTGCCGTCGGAAAGCCGTTGTGCCGAGTCCGGAGGATTCGCTGGTTGGTGTTGTTCCCGATTCTGGGCAGGCGCGCCCGGCGCCAGTCCGGCGCCAGCGACAGCTCCCGCGCCCACCGCCGCGTGGACCAAGAATTCGCGGCGCGATGCTTTCTTCTTGCTCATGCTGCTTTCCTCCTTTCGAGCGGGCCTTCCCGGCCACCAGCCAACATATACCCATTCCCAGGTGTCTTCAAGCAGAATGGATCGTGTCCCGTTTCCGCGAGCCGCGCGGGGCTGCTCCGGAGCCCGGGCCAGCTAAAGGAATTGCATCAGAATGGTGTATACTGGTGCCATGGCAAAGGGAAAACAAGCCGGAACGTACGTCCGGCGAAGCGTGACGCTACCGCTCACGGTCGCCAAACAAATCGGTGTCATGGCAAAGAAGCGGCGTCTCAGCGACAACCGTGTTCTGGTAGAACTCATCGAGCAAGGCATCGAAGCGCGCCGGCAAAAGGAGAAGGCCTTTTTCGAGTTGGCAGAGCGGTTCCGGACGGCGAGCGATCCGGAACAGGTGAAACAACTCGGCGACGAGCTAGGCCGCTTCGTGTTCGGTGACTAATGCCCCAGCTCGAAACCTGGGACCGGCTCCCCGCCGCCATTCGTGCCCATTTGGTCGAGCGCATGCACGGCCGCAACATTGGACTCAAAGACCTTAACCAACTGCGCCTTTGGATCGAGTCGAAGCCCAACGTGCCCGCAGGACCTTGGTGCAAAAACTTTGGCTCCTTCCAGCTTTGCGGCGAAGGCAAGTACCCCAAAACATTTCTGTTGCCCAGCCAGCTTGCCCGGGGCCGAAAACTCTAGGCCCGAGCGTCATTTTGGGGCGCCCGGTTCCAAGTCATTACGAACGATCTTTCCACCCTTCATCACAAATCGAACGCGTTGCAGTTCGGTGATGTCGGCCAGGGGATCGCCCGCAACGGCGATCAGGTCGGCGTACTTACCCGCTTCAATGGACCCGATGCGGTCGGACCATCCGAGGGCCTCCGCATTGACGATCGTTCCCGATTGCAGGGCCCGAGCCGGGGTCATGCCGGCGCGCTTCACCAGCCACTCGAACTCGAGCGCCTGCGTCCCGTGCGGGAAGGTGGAGCCATCCACGCCGCTGCCCACCAGAATCTTGAGTCCTGGCGTCGCAGCCGCCAGCGTGACCGCCTTCTCGAAAATGGGAATCATGCGGTACTTGCCGCCGGTGTTCCGGTTGTCGTTGTCGTCCATGTACGGCTCGGTGTAGCGGACAAAGGTGGGATCGTAGAAAAGCCCCTTCTGCGCCATCAGGCTGAGCTGTTCTTGATCCAGCCCGAAGCCGTGCTCGACGGTGTCGCAGCCAGCCAGGATGGTGTTGTTCAGCCCCGCGCCCCCCATGGAGTGGCAACCGGTCTTGCGGCCGTGGCGATGCGCTTCCTCTATCAGCGCCTGTAACACGGGCATCGGATAGTTCTGCACGTATTGGGGTTCGCCGGTGGGCGCGAAGGAGTAGCCCCCCGTCGGGTAGAGCTTGATCCAATCCACGCCGCGCTCCACGTGCTCGCGGACGGCGGCGCGCGCTTCCTCCGGCGTGCGCACGAGCGCGCCGGCCAGCGGGTTCGCCGCCGCCTCTGCGGAAGCCGTCCCTCCCCAGCGGATTCCCCGGCCCGCCACCTGGAACCGGGGGCCGTCGAAGCGGCCTTCGTTAATGGCGTTGCGGATGTCCACGTCGCCGTATCCGTTGCTGTGCGAGCTCATGTCCCGCGCGGCGGTGAAGCCCGCCCGCAGGTCCGCTTGCAAGTTGTGGATCGCGATCAGGGTCGAGGTCTCCCTCGACATGCCGGGCTCGGGGTCGTTGAACATGTGCGTATGGACGTCAATCAAGCCCGGCAGGACCGTCGCCTGGCTGAGGTCAACCACCTGCGCTCCCGCCGGAATCGTGACTTGCCCGTCCGGTCCGACCGCGGTGATTCGCTCGCCTTGCAGGAGCACGACCTGTCGGGTTAGCATCCGCCCGGCCCGGCTGTCAAACAAGCGCCCGGCGCGGACCGCCAGCACGCGAGGAGCCGGCGGACACTGAAACGTCCCACCGTCCGGCCCTACGCACGGCGTGGTCCCTGCGCCGCGCCACGGCGTCGGCGCCTGACGCTGCGCCCAGAGACCGGTTGCCAGCAGTAATATCCCGAGTGTCGTCCTCGACAGTGAATTCAATCGCATCCCAGAACCTCCCGGCAAAATGTGGAGAGCTGCGGAGCCATATTGTACATCGGGGCGCCGGGTGGGGAACAGGGTTTTCGCAGCGCTCCTCCGGACTCGTATCCAACGCGATTCTTGGGTGACTACTGGCTTCTTGACTTCTGCCTTCTGCCCTCTGGCCCGATGGTCCTATCGCAAAAACGTTACTTTCGCTCCATTGGCAGCCG
>CAYWWM010000193.1:0-5831 GCA_964461735.1 uncultured Solibacteraceae bacterium
TTTACCCGGAGTTTTACCCAAGGAGTTGCCATGCGCTTCCGTGGAAGGGGGTTGTATTCCTCGTTTCTGGTTGGGGCGATGGTGTTTCCATTCGCTCTGGCGGCGCAGGCCCAGCAGCCGAACGACCCGGTGACGAGGGGAAGAGTGCTCTACAATCAAAACTGCCGCTTGTGCCACGCTCCCAAGCCGGTGGGCGCGAAAAATCCTGGCCAGGAGGACAACATCGGCCCGAGCCTGAAAGGCGTCTTCGGCCCGCCGCGCTCGCGTCCGGAAGTGGTGGTGCGAACGTTCATTCAGCAGGGCATTCAGGACAAGATGCCGGCCTTCCGCTACGGCTTGCAGCCGGCGGAGATTGACGCCATTATCGCGTATTTGAAGACGTTATAGAACCGCAGCAAGACTAAGTGCAGGTCCCTCGTCTCCCGCCCTGGCGGGATCCTCGGGATGACAGGGGTGGGGTGGCGCAGGGAAACTGAGAAACCGCAAGGCCAGCGAAAAGGAGAAAAAGAACATGTCGCGAATTCCGCTTTTGCTCAGCGCAATTGGATTGGCAGTGGTTTTGGCGTGGGTTGGATTGCCGGTCGTCGAGACCGCCAACCTGCCCAGCACGGGCCTGATGGGGACCGTGAAGTCGGCCGACGGCAAGGCGATGGAAGGTGTAACCGTTTCGGCGCGCGCCGACAACCAGACGTTTACCACGTCCGTGTACACGGACCGGGACGGCGAGTATCACTTCCCGCAGCTCGCCAACGGGAGCTACCAGGTCTGGGCGCAGGCCGTGGGCTTTGAGATGGCCGGCGGCGATGTGGCGTACGCTCCCGGCAGGAAGATCGAGCAGAACTTCACGCTGCGGTCCACCCGCGATTTCTCGAAGCAGCTTTCGGGCGCCGAATGGGCCGAAAGCCTGCCCGACAGCACGCCGGAAGACCGCCGCATGAAAGAGGTCGTGTTCAACAACTGCACGGCGTGCCACACGGCGGGCTTCGTGCTGACCAAGCGCTTCGACGCCGCCGGCTGGAGGATCATCGTTGACACCATGATCAACGAGATGACCGAGCCCGGCGCGCCGAACCGCAAGCTCCTGGAGGCTTACAAAGAGGAGATCGTCGCGTACCTGGCTAAGGTTCGCGGGCCCGAAGACCGCATGAACTACAAGCCCTTCGCGCGCGCCACCGGCGACGCTACGCAAGTCGTGGTCACCGAATACGACATTCCGCGGGGCGATGATGCCAGCTTCCGCATGTTCCCGAACGGCAGCAACTGGTCCGATGGGGTGGCGGGCGGCGACGGCGGAGTGCTCCACGATGCCGTAGCCGCCAAGGACGGCCGCGTCTACTTCTCCGACAACACCTATCCCGATCGCACCATCGGCCGGCTGGATCCCAAGACCGGGGTGGTGACCAACTTCGTGCTGCCGGATAAGAACGGCCTGGCCTCCCGGACGCACGGCGCGATTCCCGACCCCAAGGGCGGCGTCTGGTTCAACAACGGGTCCGACGGCACGATCATCAAGTTCGACACCGCCTCCGAGAAGTTCGTGACCTTCCCGAAGCCCGCAGGCGGAATCCGGGCCGGGGGCCATATCGAGATTGACTCGAAGGGCCTAATCTTCACGTCGTCGCCCGACGCCGGCATTGTGAGACTCGATCCGGCGACCGGCAAATACACCGACTACAAAGCCCTCACGCCGGGCGGCAACCCCTACGGCGTGGCGGTGGATTCCCAGGACAACATGTGGATGGCGCAGCTCGCCGGCGACCGGCTGATGGTGGTCAACAGCCGCAACGGCGAAGTGGGCGAGGTCACGGTGGCCGCCAAGACGGCCGGGGTCAGCCCGAAGGATGTCGAGATCGGAAAGACCAACGGCTCCAGTGGCAACGCGGCTCCGCTCTACTTCAACGGTCCGCGGCGACTGGGCGGCGATCCCAAGAGCGAGTATGTCTGGGTGGCGGCCTACTGGACGGGCAAGCTCCTCCGCATCAACGTGCGGACCCGGGAGATCAAGGAATACCAGTTGCCGTCCAAGTACTCGCACCCCTACGACGTGCAGGTGGACAAGAACCAGATGGTCTGGATCAACCAGATGAACGGCGACCGTCTGACCAAGTTCAATCCGCGCACGGAGCGATTCACCGAGTATCCGCTGCCGTCGGTCGGTTCGGAAACGCGGCACATCAGCATTGACGACTCCACCAGCCAGCCGACCATCTGGCTGGCCTATTCGGGGCTCGCCAAGCTGGCCCGCGTCGAGTTCCGCGCCAACACGGCGAGCCGGTGATGTAATTCCAAACAGCAGTTGTTTTTCGCGGGCGGTGGCAACACCGCCCGCAACGAGGAGTGATGTGTACATGCGAAGGCGCTGCGTGGCTTTGCTGGTCGTAGCGGCGGCGCTGGCCGTTGCGCCCGGTCTCGCCGCTCAAACCCCCTCCGGAGCAGCGCGGGGGATCCCCGATCTAACGGGAATGTGGGAATCGCTGGGCGGAATCCCCCGCAACGCCGACAACGCCATCTGCGGAATCATTCCCATTTGCGGCGCGCTGCTCGGACAAAAACCGGAACCCATCCCGGACACGTCCGAGGAGCCCGAGATGCTCGCCTGGGCCGCGGCGCGGTACAAGGCGGTCCGCGAAGGCCTCCCTCCCAACGCCAATCCACCCGAAGAGTTGAACCCATCCTGGAATGGCTGTATCCCGCAGGGTCCCGTGCAGGGCCTGCAGGCCCGTTTTACCGTGCTGGAGCTGCGTCAGTTCCCCGACCTGGTCTTGCTTCTCTACAGCGCGGATCACGGGGTTCGGCGGGTCTACGTGGACGGTCGAGGACATCCGTCCAATATGAAACCCTCCTGGATGGGGCGCTCGATCGGCCGCTATGAGGGCGACTCGCTCGTTATCGAGACCACGGGGCTCAAGGACCGAGCCTGGCTCGATACGCGCGGGCATCCGCATACCGGCGCGCTGCGCATCGAGGAACGCTTGCGGCGCGTGCAGCCGGAGCGGTTGGAAATCAACGTCACGGTGGACGATCCCCAAACCTTCTTGAGGCCCTGGAAGATCAAAATGGTCAAAGGGCTGCAAAAACCCGGCCCGGTGATGTGGGACTCATCGGAGTGCGAGGAGATGTTGCAGATGGGGACGCATTATTCCGGCGAGTCCCCGTTGGAATTCCAGAAAGAACAAGCTGCCCCGCGGACCATCTATTGAACCATAAGACGAGACGAGCCACAGAGACACAGAGGGCACAGAGAAATTTTTGGTAAAGACAGCTCCCCTGCGCAGGAGCACCGAGAAGTAGACAAGGAGGCTTTTTTTCCATGCGAACTAGTTGGATTGGCGTGATCGTTGCGGCAGTGAGTCTATTCGTCGTCTCGCCCGGTCTCCCCGCGCAAACCGCGGGAGCGGCGCAGAGCCTCCCCGATCTTTCGGGAGTTTGGGAAGGGCCTTACACCCCCTTGACGGACATCTGCGGGGAGCCCAATTGCGCCGCGCTGCTCAAGCGCAAGCAAGAGCCGTCGCCGGACACGGCGGAGACGCCCGCCATGCTGCCGTGGGCCGAGGAACACTTCAAGAAGGTCCATCAGGGCGTAGCCCTCACCGCCAACCCGCCCGAACAGTTGAACCCGGCCTGGAACGGCTGCATGCCGGAGGGTCCCATCGCGCCCGTGCAGGGCCGCTTTGCTCGCGTCGAGCTGCGGCAGTTCGCGGACGCGGTCTTGCTCTTCTACAGCGTGGATCACGGCGTGCGGCGAGTCTATATGGACGGGCGCGGCCATCCCGCGAACTTGCGTCCCACCTGGATGGGGCACTCGATTGGCCGCTATGAGGGCGACACTCTCGTCATTGACACTGTGGGGATCAAAGACCAGGTCTGGCTGGATACGGCAGGCCATCCGCACAGCGATGCCTTGCGCCTGGAGGAACGCATCCGGCGCATCAGCCCGGATCGGATCGAGATCGAGATCACCATTGACGATCCCAAGACCTTCCAGAAGCCTTGGAAGATGAAAATGGTCAAGAGGCTGCAAGCGCCCGGCTCGTATTTTTGGGACACTGGGGAGTGCGAGGAGCTGTATCAAATGGGCACGCACTTCTCCGCCGAGAGGCCCTCGGATTTTCAGAAAGAGGCCCCCCCGCCGACCACGTATTAGAGCGGTTCTACAATGGTGTAGACCGGGTTGTGGAATCGTAAGGGCACGACTTTAGTCGTGCCGAATCAGAGTCGGTGAGGGAGCGCTTTAGCGCCTGAGGGAAGTCTTTCCGCAAGCTTTACCAGACCAACCTCAGCGGCTAAAGCCGCAGCGCAGCGGACGGCTTGCGGCATGGTTGAAGCCATGCCCTTACGGTCTACACTAAGAGTTAATCCGCTCTGAGGATTCTCCTCCGCCCCCAAGGCCGAGGAAGAGGAACGTGAGTTTTTCGGAGGGTTGGAAATGCGAAACGGGCGCATTGCTTCCACTCTTCTGATGCTGGCGACGTTCGTCTTGCTCGCCACAGGTTGCTCAAGCTCCGTCGAAACCGCTAGCGAGGAAGCGGCCAAGACCATACCGGACTTGTCTGGAGTTTGGGAAGCGCCCAACGACCTGAACCCCGTCTACGCTAAGGGTGGGCGCTCCGATTTATGCGGGGAGGGTGCTTGCGACGAAGTGCTAAAACAAAATCCGTTCGATCTCATTATCACTCTAGAAGAGCCGCAGATGCTGCCCTGGGCTGAAGAGATATTCAAGGCCACCAGGCAGGAGAGCAGCCAGGATCCAAACGCCCCTGGACGAGACGAGGCGAACCCGTGGTTCTCCGCGTGTACACCGAGCAGTCCCGCATGGCTCTCGCTCAGTCCGTTCGCTGCTATCGAGCTCCGTCAGTTCCCAGACGTGGTGCTCGCGCTCTACGGGGATGATCACGCAATACGGCGCATCTACCTGGATGGCCGAGGACATCCGGCCAATTTGCAGCCTACGTGGATGGGGCATTCGACCGGCAAATATGAGAGAGACACGCTGATCGTTGACACGATTGGGATCAACGGCAACCGCTGGATTGACGCGCAAGGGCACCCGCAGAGCGATGCATTGCATCTGGTGGAGCGCATCCGCCGCGTGAGCCAAAACAGCCTGGAGTTCGAGGTCACCATCACCGATCCAATGGCGTACAAAAATTCCTGGAGAAAAAAGATTGTTCGAGAGTTGGCAACACCGGGTCCTCGATTCTGGGACGACGCCAACTGTGAAGAACTCTTGCAGATGGGAACGCATTACTCCGCGGAGGGGAAGAAGTCACTATAGCAGTCTTACTTTTGGTGTAGACCGGAGTTTTGTAAGGGCATGGCTGAAGCTGGATTATTCATGACCATTCCCGCTCGGAACATTGGAAGTCGCTTCTTTTCTCTAGCCCAGGCGTTTACGCCTGGGTTCGAGGAGGCCCACACACTGTGTAGCCCCCTTTCAGGGGGCTTTACTTCTCCTTCCGCGCCGCGCAGACCGAAGCCCCCTGAAGGGGGCTGAAAGAAAATGATTCGATTCCGTGTTCCCAGGCGTGAACGCCTGGGCTAGAGAAAAAGGAACGCGCCGGGTGGTTGTAAAGTCCATGAATAATCCGGCTGAAGCCATGCCCTGACGAAGATCGAGTCCCACGCTCAGGTGAAAAGCGTGGCTAGAGAAAGCGAGTTGCCAATGCCGAACGGGCGCATGGCTTCTACTCTTCTGCTGCTGACGACTTTCTTTTTTCTCGCCACGGGCTGCTCCAGCCGCGTCGAAACCGCAGACCAGGAAGCGGCCAAAGCCGTGCCGGACTTGTCGGGAATTTGGGAAGCGCCCCACGTACTGAACAGCGTCTACGCTA
>CAYWWM010000194.1:0-5830 GCA_964461735.1 uncultured Solibacteraceae bacterium
GGTCCATCGCGTTCATTACGTAGGAAGCCAGCAGAACGCCGAACAGGATGAGAGCAAGGCCGGGCGAACCTGCGGCCTGGCGCGCCAGGGTTGTCGGGATCGCGGATACTTGGCTCGGAATTTCGTTTTCCTTTTTGGGCCACAAACAGCGGCGGGTTTATCGCGCTGTTAGGCCGCATGGGGCGCTTGAGCTCACCGCGCACCTTTTGCCTCGCTAAGAAGAAAAGGGCGCATTTCCGCCAGAATTGTGTCTCGGCGCTGGAACGGGAGCGCTGCATGGTTCGTGCGCTTCAGTTCCACTACGCGAGCATGCGGCGCGGCCGCCCGGAATTGCGGAATCCTGGATTCGTAAAACGGCATCTCGTAGTTCTGAAGGAATCGTTCGATCTTCTGCCGCTCCGCTTCCGTGGCGCCGGGTGGGAGAATGGCCTCAAGGTACGGTTCAGCAAAAAACGCTAACATTGGCACGCGTACCTGGTCCCACCGTGCATGGTACGCATACATTCCTGCACGCAGAGCGGCGTCAATGCTATCAGAGGTTACGAAGCGCACCGATCCGTCAGGAAATTGGTCCACGAGGTCTGCCGCCTCTGCCTCCATGGCCGGCGTCCACGGCATGTCGGGCCACCAAGTTTGCTTTATCCAGTCGCGGAACTTCGAGAAGCTCGCGAGGTCGGCATCGCCCGGGACGAAGCTAAACGGATTGTTTTCGTTTTTACGTCGCAATCTCGGGTCCGCAGTGTCGAAGCAGTCCAGGTATACCAGGCCGAGGACCCGCTCGGGATAACGTGCGGCGAATTCAGTGATTTCGTTGCCCCCGAGCGACCAACCCACCAGCGCGGCGCGTCGAATACTGAGACTGTCGAGCAACTGCCGCAGGTCTTCCACGAGCGTGTCATTATCGTATGGGCCACGCACATCCGAGCGGCCGTGGCCGCGACGGGCATACGCGACTACGCGGAAATGATCGGTAAAGGCCGGGGCCAGCTCGTCGAATGCATGCGGTGAGTCGCCGATGCCGTGCAGGAAAATGAGACCGTTACCGGTGCCGCCCCATTCCAAATACTGAAGACGTACGCCGTTAACTGAAACGAACTTCGCGTCATGAAGATTGTGGCCATTTACCGCTAGGCGCTGACCGCCTCTCTGTGAACAGGCCGTTGAGATTAGAGCGAGTGAGAGAAAAAGTACCAAGCAAAAGGACCTCGGTCCGCGACCCATATAGCTCCTTGCGGGGAAAGACAGGGAGTGGCTTAAACAGCTTCTACCCTGACTTCACAGATTGTTCGTTAATTCTCTGCATCATCTGTGCGATCTGCGGATTGCCCACGTACCAATCCAGAATCTGCTCGCCGGTCCAGAACACTACGCCGGGACGGCTGTGGATATGTTCCAGGGCTTCGCGGAAGTAGCGGAAGCGATGCGGAACGCCCATCAGATACGGGTGCCCCACCAAAGCCATGACCCGCGCCGATTCCTGCGCGTCGGCGTACAACTGTTCGAACTGCGCGATGGCGCGATCCCGGTACTCTGTCGCCGAGTGGTGCTGAATCGCTATCATGGCGACGTCGTTGATTTCTTGGGTGTAGGGAATGCTCACCAGCGGGCGGGCCCGGGTCTTCAGCACGACCGGCTGGTCGTCGAGAACCCAATCGCAGACGTATTCGTAGCCCTCCTCAGCCAAGATGTCGGGCGTCTCCCAGGTCTCCGTCAAGCCGGGCCCCAGCCACCCGCGGGGAGCGCGCCCGGTAAACTCGCGGATGACTTCCGTGGTCTTGGCGATATCGGCGCGCTCATCGGGAACCTTCTGCATGTTCTTCTGACCGAATCCGTGGCCGATGAACTCCCAGCCGCGCTCGAGCGCCGCGCGCGCAATCGGTTGATAGGCCTGAATGGCCCCGCCGTTGATCGCCAGCACGGCGCGGATCCGGAAGCTGTCCAGCACTTCCAGCATTCTCCAAAAGCCGACGCGATTCCCGTACTCGTGCCACGCCCAGTTCGGAATGTCGGGGATCGGTGAACCGCCGGCCGGCGGGCTGAGCACGGTTCGCGGCAGCGGTTCCCGCGGATTCCATTCCTCCACGTTGATAATCACCCAGACCACGAGGCGCGCGCCGCCCGGCAAGACCAGCCGCGGCCGGTCTTTAATCGCCGAATAGGGAATGCGCTCATTCGGCAGCATGGGTTATGCCTCCTACTGTCCGATGGGAAGTGCTGGCCGAAAAATTATACTCCCAACCGCATTCGTCGCAGTCGCATTTTTAGTTATGCCACCGCACCCAACGATCTCTGCCAACGGCGGCCCGGCGGTCCCTGATCCAATTGATTTCAGGGTATGGTTAGGGTACCATACGCCTGCCGTTATGCTTACGTAGCGTTTCATGCTGACAGCCGCATTCCTCGATTCGTCGCCGGGCGCCGCAAGGCCCCGTTCATCCGGCACGTGGCTGAAGCCTTGGAGCGGGATGAACATTTCGGGTAAATCTATAGCGGTTTTACAAATGATGTCGACCGGGTTGTGGAATCGTAAGGGCACGACTTTAGTCGTGCCGAATCAGAGTCGGTGAGGGAGCGCTTTAGCGCCTGAGGTAAGTCTTTCCGGGAGAGCCTTGCCAGACAAACCTCAGCGGCTAAAGCCGCAGGGCAGTGGACGACTTGCGGCATCCCGGCTAGCCGGGATGCGCTTACGGTCTACACTAAAAGTTAAACCGCTCCAACAGGAAGTGTCCCGTGAATCCTGGCATGACGCGGAGAACGTTTCTGAAGGCCAGCACCGTTGGCGGCGTCACCGCGTCCGCCTTGGGCTTCGATTTAACGCCGGCCTTCGCGCAGGCACGAGAACTCAAGATCGCCCGCACCACCGAGACGCGCTCCATCTGTCCTTACTGCTCGGTGAGTTGCGGGGTGATCCTGCACACCCTGGGCGACAAGTCCAAGAATGTGCGGCCCACGGTGGTCCACGTGGAAGGCGATCCCGACCACCCCATCAACCAGGGCAGCCTCTGTCCCAAGGGCGTTACGCTCAAACAAAACATCGTCAATGACCGCCGCCTGACGCGGGTGCTCTACCGCTCTCCGGGCGGCGATCGTTGGGAGGAAAAGCCCTGGGAATGGGCCTTGGATCGCATCGCCCTCCTGATCAAGCAAACCCGCGACGCCCACTGGAGGGAGAAGGACGACCGCGGGCGCACGTTGAATGCGGTGACGCACATCGGGGTCATCGGCGGGTGCACCGATTCCACCGAGAACAATTATCTGCTCGTAAAAGCTTTCCGCGCCGGCTTGGGCGTCCTCCCCATAGAACAGCAAGCCCGCATATGACATGGCCCCACGGTGGCCAGTCTGGCCGCCACCTTCGGGCGCGGCGCCATGACCAATGGATGGACCGACATCCGCAACGCGGACGTCATCCTGGCCATGGGAGGCAACCCGGCGGAAAACCACCCCGTGGGTTTCCGCTTCGTCATCGAGGCGATGCGGAATCGCAATGCCCAGTTGGTGTGCGTAGATCCGCGGTTCAATCGCACCGCCGCCGTAGCCAACCAGTATGTGCCCATCCGCGCGGGAACCGATATTGCGTTTCTCGGGGGGTTGCTCCACTACGTCTTCACCCACAATCGAATCCATCAGGAATACGTGCGCGCTTACACCAACGCATCGTTCCTGGTGCGGCCGGACTATGCGTTTGACGAGCGCGACGGCATTTTCTCCGGCTGGGATGCGGAGAAAAAAAGTTATGACAAAGCAAGCTGGAACTATGAGCTGGACGCGCAAGGTTTGGCGCGCGTGGACCCGAGCCTCCAACACCCCCGCTGCGTGTTCCAATTGATGAAGCGTTTCTATTCGCGCTACACGCCTGAAATGGTCTCGCAGATCTGCGGCTGTCGCGCCGAAGAGTTCCTCAAAGCGGCGGAGATCATTACTTCCACCTCCGCTCCGGACCGCGCGGGGACGATTCTCTACGCCCTCGGTTGGACGCATCACAGCCATTCCGTGCAGCTCATTCACGCCGCCGCGATGCTCCAACTGCTGCTGGGCAATATCGGCTGCGCCGGCGGAGGGCTCAATGCCTTGCGCGGCCATGCCAATATCCAGGGCGGTACCGATTGCGGCATGGCGTACCACAATCTGCCCGGCTACATTCCGATTCCCAGGGCCGAGAATGCCTCGCTGCGCCAATTCCTGGATGCCGTTACGCCCCGCCCGCTGCGGCCCGATTCGATGAACTTCGGGCGCTACACCGACCGCTTCTTCATCAGTCAGATGAAAGCCTATTATGGCGAAGCAGCCACCCGCGAGAACGATTTTGCCTACAACTTCCACCCGAAGCTGCCGCAAGCCCCTGCTGGAAGCTATGAGAACTGGAGCTGGGCCTATATCTTCGACCACATGTACCAGGGTCGGATGGAAGGCTTGCTCAGCTTTGGCATGAATCCCGTGGCCAATGGGCCGCACTCCGAGAAGGTGATCAGCGCCCTGACGAATCTCAAGTGGCTGGTGGTGGCCGAGAACTTCGAGCAAGAGACATCCACTTTCTGGAAACCGGAAATTCTCGATCGGATCCAGAAGAGACCGGAAGAAGTCCAGACGGAGATCTTCCTGCTGCCCGCCGCCAACTTTGCGGAGAAGGAAGGAACGTTCGTCAATTCCGCCCGCTGGATTCAGTGGAAGTGGAAGGCCGTGGATCCGCCGGGGGAAGCCAAGCCCGACCAGGAGATTATCGCGCGGCTGTTCCTGAAGGTTCGGGAACTCTATCAAAAGGAGGGAGGGCGCTTCCCGGACCCCATCGTCAATCTGAACTGGTGGTACACCAATCCCTTCTCTCCCTCGCTCGAAGAAGTCTTGCGGGAAATCAATGGTTGGGCGCTCGAAGACGTCCGCAACGACAGCGACGCCCGCGACGCCCAAAGGGTCGTTCGCAGGGCAGGACAGCCGCTGGTGAATTTCCTCGACACCCGGTCCGATGGCTCGACTCTTTCGGGCAACTGGCTCTACATTGGCATGTACACCGACGCCGGCAACCTGACGCAGCGGCGCTCCACGGCCGACCCGAGCGGGCTGGGGCGCTACTCCGAATGGGCGTTCAACTGGCCCGCCAACCGGCGCATCCTCTATAATCGCTGCTCGGCGGATGCCGAGGGAAATCCTTGGGACGCCACCCGACCCGTGATTCGCTGGGACGGGGACAGATGGGTCGGGGATGTGCCGGACTACCGAGCCGATAGCGCCCCGGAGGAAGCTCTGGGGCCGTTCCTCATGATGCAGGAAGGGGTGGCCCGCCTCTTTGTACCCGGACAGTTTGCCGAAGGACCTTTTTCCGAGCATTATGAGCCGGCGGAATCGCCCGTGGCGAATCCTTTGCATCCCGCGCACAGTTCCAATCCGGTGCTCGCTCCCTTTCAGACTGCGTGGGATGTGTTGGGACAGCCGGCCGAGTATCCCATCGTCTGCACCACCTATCGGCTGACCGAGCATTTCCACTATTGGACCAAGAACAACCCGTATAACATGCAACTCCAGCCGGAATTCTTTGTGGAAATTTCCGAGGAGTTAGCCAACGAGAAGGGGATCGGCAATCGCGACCGGGTGCGCGTGACCTCGGCGCGCGGCTCGATTGAAGGCAAGGCCCTGGTCACGAAACGGCTCCGGCCCATGAATATCGCGGGACAGGTGGTACATCAAATCGGCTTCCCGATCCATTGGGGCTTCTTAGGCCGGGGCCGGCAGCAGGGTTCGCTGGCCAATCTGGTTACGCCGACCATCGTGGACCCCAATTCGTTTGCCCCCGAATATAAGGGTTTTCTGGTCAAGCTCGAAAAGGTATAGGAAG
>CAYWWM010000195.1:0-5824 GCA_964461735.1 uncultured Solibacteraceae bacterium
GGAGCGGCGTCGCGACTAGGCCCGGCGGCCATGATCGCCTGGATAGTTGCGCTGGGAATCACTGCGCTGCTCGCCCAGGACGCCCCATACGACGTCCTGATCCGCGGCGGACGGATCGTGGACGGCACGGGGAATCCGTGGTTTCTGGGCGACGTGGGCATCCGGGGCGGCCGCATCGAAGCCGTCGGGCGGCTGGACGGCGCGAGCGCGGCCCGCGTCATTGACGCTCGGGGAATGGTGGTAGCGCCGGGATTCATTGACCTCCACACGCACTCCGACATCCCGCTGCTCGAAGACGGCACGGCGCAGAGCAAAGTGCGCCAGGGAGTCACGCTGGACGTCATCGGCGAAAGCGAAACCGTTGCTCCGCGCGACGGCTTGACGGGCGGGTATGAGTCTTATGAAGGCGCACCGGATTGGACGACCTTCACCGGCTACTTCGAGCGCCTCACGCGGCAGGGGATCGCCATGAACGTCATTTCGCACGTCAGCGCGGCGCAGGTACGGCAAGTCGTTCTGGGATACGATCTGCGCCCCGCAACTCCGGCGGAGCTCGAGCGCATGAAGCAGCTCGTCGCCCGCTCGATGGCCGAGGGCGCTTGGGGACTCGTGACGCGCTACGAAAGCGGCGGCCCGGAGCACCCCGACGAAGTCATCGCGCTCGCCAAAGTCGTGGCCGAACACGGCGGCAATTACACTTCCCACATCGGCAGCGAGGGCTATCAACAGGACCAGGAAATCGCGTTCGCGATCCGCGTGGCCGAGGAAGCGCGCCTTCCGGTGCACATTTTCCATTTCAAGATTCGCGGCAAGGATAATTGGGGCAGCATCGGGAAGTTCATCCAACAAATCGAAGCGGCCCGCGCCCGCGGACTCGACGTGACCGCGAACCAGTATCCCTACACGGCGATGTTTCACGGCTGGAGCGCGTTCTTCCCGGTCTGGGCGCGCGAGGGAGGCCCGGAGAAATTCGCCGAGCGCTTGCAGGAACCGGCGGTCCAGCGGCGCATCAAAGCGGACCCCGATTTCATCGCTTGGGCCAAGGAGCACGGCGACTGGGACGGCATCGTCCTGGCGCGCGCCTTCCGCCCGGAGAACAAGAAGTACGAGGGGATGCGCATCTCGGAGATCGCCAAGCTGCGCGGCGACGCCGACCCGGCCGACACCTGCATCGCCCTGATGGCCAACGACGGCGGCCTGATCCGCGGGATATTCCATACCATGTCGGAGGACGACGTGCGCCTCGTCATGCGGCTGCCGTGGGTGGCCGTCGCCAGCGACGGGTCTGCCATCAATCTGGATTTTCCCGGCGTGCCGCACCCGCGCAACTACGCGACCAACGCGCGCGTCTTGGGCCACTACGTGCGCGACGAAAAGGTGCTGACTCTGGAGGACGCCGTGCGCAAGATGACTTCGCTGCCGGCGCAGATTCTGGGCCTGCGCGACCGCGGCCAGATCCGGCCAGGGTTCGCCGCCGACGTCGTGGTGTTCGATCCCGCGAAGGTTGCGGAGACGAACTCCTTTGAGCGGCCGAAGTCCTATGCCGCCGGAGTATCGCACGTGCTGGTGAACGGCGTCCTCGTGATGGACGCCGGGCGGCACACCGGCGCAAGACCCGGCCAGGTGCTCTTTGGACGCGGGTATAAAAAGCAGTGACGAGTGACGAGAACTGGTTTCAATAATACTTTTTGAGGCGCGCACCGTAAGGGCACGGCTTCAGCCGTGCCGCAAAGAGCCCGTAAAAACAGGGGCTTCAGCCCCTGAGAGACTGTCCGTTCTTGTCCGTTGCGCTATAAAACGCATTTTTGAAACCAGTTCTATTGACGAGTGACAAGCGAAGAGCTACAAAAGGCAGTGACAAGTGACAAGCGAAGAGTGCGGCGACAATTCACAATAAGGAATCCGAAGTGACCCTGGGGATGGCTTTTGCTCGTCACTCGTCACGGAATTTAGAATGTCCCATTTCCCCAAACTAGTTGAGCTAATGGCGCGTCTGCGCGGGCCGGACGGCTGCCCGTGGGACCGCCAGCAGACCTATGACACGATCAAGCCGTTTCTGCTCGAAGAGACCTATGAGGTGGTGGACGCCATCGGACGCCGCGACTGGGACGAGCTCGCCAACGAGCTCGGCGACCTGCTCTTGCAGATTGTCTTTTTCGCGCAGATGGCCGCCGAGGAGAACCGCTTCACTATCGAGGACGTGATCGAGCGGATTCACACCAAGATGGTGCGCCGCCATCCGCACGTCTTCGGCGACGCGAGCGCCGACACGGCGGCCGCCGTGCTCCGCAACTGGGAGATCCTCAAGTCGGAGGAAAAACGCCAGCGCGCCGCCGAGCGCGGCGAAAGTTACCAGCCTCCGGAGTCCGTCCTGGCGGGCGTTTCGAGCGGCATCCCGGCGCTGATGGAAACTTACCAGTTGAGCTCCCGCGCCGCGCACGTCGGCTTCGACTGGAGCCGCTTCGAGGACGTGCTCGCCAAACTCCAAGAGGAAGTAAGAGAGTTGCACGCCGAGGCCGAAGCAGCGCAGGGCGACGGGAATCCACCTGCTCTCGCGGGCGAGTCGGCTTCTCGAACGCATCTCGAGGAGGAGGTCGGCGACTTCCTCTTCACGGCGGTCAACGTGGCCCGCTATCTGCGCGTGGACGCCGAGAGCGCGCTGCGCGGGACCAACCGCAAATTCCGGCGGCGTTTCCAGTGGATCGAGCGCGAGCTTCGCGCGGCGGGCAAGTCTCCCCGCGAGGCAACCCTCGCCGAGATGGACGCGCTCTGGGACCGGTCCAAACAAATCGAGAGAGAAACCGAAAAAGAAATCGAGAAAGAACGTGGCGAATGACGACGGCATCGTGATCCGCGACTGCGCTTCGCTCGAAGAGCTGCGCGAGTGCGTCGCCGTGCAGCGCGCCGTTTGGGGATTTGCGGATGCGGACCTGATCCCGACCCGCTTTTTCGTCGTGGCGCGCAAGATCGAAGGGCAGGTGATCGGCGCGTTTGCTCCGTCTGGAAAGCTCGTCGGATTCTGCCTCGCGGTGCCGGCGCTGCGCGGCCAGAGCGTGTATTTGCACTCGCACATGCTCGCCGTATTGCCCGAGTTCCGGGGACGCGGTCTCGGCCGCCGATTGAAGCTCGAACAGCGGCGCGATGCGCTCGCCCGCGGCATTCGCTGGATCGAATGGACATTCGATCCGCTCGAAGGCAGGAATGCTTACTTGAATCTCGAGCTGTTGGGAGCCATTGCCCGCCGCTACATTCCGAACCATTACGGTGTCAGTTCGAGCCCGCTGCATCGCGGCCTTCCCACGGACCGCCTCATCGCGGAGTGGCGGCTCGACTCACCGCGCGCCGTCGCCTGCGCGGAGGACTTACCGAAGCCTCCGCAGGAAATTCGACAGCGCATTGCAATCCCGCTCGACTTCGGCGAAGAGAAAAGCAGGGACAATTCGGCGCTCGCTTACGTCCAGTTGGAAATACGGGGCCAGTTCCAGGAAGCGTTTCGAAGCGGCCTAGCGGCGTTGGGGTTTGAGCTGCAATCGGGGCGAGGGAATTACCTGCTCGGCGCTATTCCGGAAAATTGACGAGAAAGTACATCGTATTGGAAGGTCCGCCGCCGGAGCCGGGATTGACCGCCGTGATCGCGTAGGTCCCGGCGTTTCGCAAGAGAGCGCCGTCCACCGTGGCTCGCAGGGTCGTGTCGTTGACGAACTGCGTCGGCAAGTCGGTCGTGTCGAAGCGAACGATTGTCCGGGGCGTGAATCCCTGGCCGGTCAGTTCAATCGTCAAGCTCGGCGGGAGTCCTGCGTTTCGGGCGCGCGCGGTTCCGGGCGAGACGGCCGAAATCTCCGGACCCCTCGCTTCGAGCGGCGTGTCCACGTAGAACGTGCGCGGCAGGGGATTGCGGAAGCTCGGATCCAAGCGCCTATCCACCACCTGGCCGTCGAGGATCACCGACTCGACCCTGCTGATGGCGCGGATATCGGCGAGCGGATCGCCGTCCACGACGATCAGGTCGGCGAGCTTCCCCGGTTCGACCGTGCCCAGGTCTCGATCCTTGCGCAAAAGCTCCGCGGACCACTTCGTGGACGCCAGAATCGCCTGCATCGGCGTCAGCCCGGCGTTGACCAGGCCCTCCATCTCGACGGCCATGGCCAGGCCCGCGATGTTGGTGGGACTGGAGCGCGGCCCGCTGTCCGGACCCGTGATGACTTTCCCTCCGGCCTGGGCGAACCGGCGGATGAATTCTCGCACCTTGGCGAGCGATTCCGCGCGGCTCCGCATGCGCGACGGATACTCCTCCGTGTCAGCCTCTTCGATCGCGGCGAGCCACGAGGCGCGCCTCGCCTCGGTCAGGAAGCGCGACGAAGGGTCTTCGAGCAGCTTCTTCACTTCGCCAAACCACTCCCGGCTCTCAGGAGTCCCCCGCGTCAGCGTGGGATTGAAGTAAGCCCCATTCTCAACCAGTAGGGCGATGAGCGGGTCATAGAGCGCGGGGTTCATCTGCGTCTCCGGGTTCGGCAGCCTGCGCTCCTCCAGCGCCTGCAATTTGGCCGCGTCTCCCAGCGTGGCGTGGACGATTGGCCCCGCGTGCTCGATGAATTTCACGCCGGCCTCGACGGCTTCGCGCGCGTCGCGGCTGTGGCCGACCACTTCGAGACCCGCTCGGTGCGCTTCTTCCGCCACGGCCCGCAGCGACTCGATCTCCAGGCCCTCATACACCTTGATCGCGTCCACGCCTTGCGCGATCAGCCGCCGCGTGGCCGACCGCGCTTCCTCCGGCGTCCGCGTGTGGATCCGGTAGGCCGCGCGCGCCGCGAACGTGACCGGGTCGGCGGCTTCCGGCGGCCCGTCAATGATCGCGCCCGTCACGAACATGCGCGGGCCTTTGATCTTGCCGCTGCGCAGGGCGTCCCGCTGCGCCAGGATCCATTCGGTCGGATTCGCCGTGTCGTAGACCGTCGTCACTCCGTAATGCAGAAAGAGTTGCGGCATGAAATCCAGGAAATGGACGTGCGCGTCAATGAGTCCCGGCAGAACCGTCTTCCCGTCCGCGCGAATCACCCGCGCCCCGGCCGGAGCCGAAACGGTCCCGCGCTTTCCCACCGCTCGAATCCGCGCGCCTTCGATCACCACCACCGCGTCCGGAATCGGATCGCGCCCCGTCCCGTCAATCAGCGTGCCCCCCTCGATCACCAGGACGTTGTTCTGCGCGCGCGCAGGATTCCAGCAAAGAGTAATGAGAAACACGAAGCCCGTTGTAGCCATCCGTGATCTCATCTGGAAGCTTCCTTTCTCTTTCGCAGCTGACCCGATCCGCACTTAACGGTGCTCCCTCTCGTGTAATAGTTTTCGGAGTGTACTCTCCAGCTGAGGAAGCTTCAGAGTCGCCACGTCCCAAACAATCTCCCAATTGACGCCGAAGTATTCATGGATGAGCCTATCGCGCATTCCCGCAATATTTTTCCAGTCAATGGCTCGGTGTTTCTTCCTGAACTCGCCGGAAATGTTCTTGGCTGCCTCGCCGATGATTTCCAGATTTCGCACAATGGCGTCTTGCGTCTTGGAATCGCTCAAGAATTTGGAGTACGTATAACCCCTTGTGTAAACTTTGAATCTTCCAATGGCTTCGACAATGTCCCCGGCGCGCTCCCAGTCTCGCCTCTTAGGCATACACCGCGCTTTTCCTGATATTCTCCGCGACTCTCTTGATTCGGATAGAATCAACACCCGCCGGGGTCAGCAGGTCAATCTTCCGGCGAAAGAGTCGCGCGAGGGAATCGTGCAATCCCATGAAATTGTCAAAGGTCGGTTCCTCAAATTCGACCAGGAA
>CAYWWM010000196.1:0-5823 GCA_964461735.1 uncultured Solibacteraceae bacterium
TACACCGACATCTTTTCCTTGATGGCGCGCTCCATGCGCACCAGGCCGATGCGGAACTGGTTCTCCAGCAGCTCTCCAACGGCGCGCACGCGGCGGTTCCCGAGGTGATCAATGTCATCCACCGTCCCGATGTTCTTCCGCAGCTTGAACAGGTAATCGAGCACAGCGGAAAAGTCGTCGAGATCGAGCGTACGCTTGTCGAGCGGCGACTCCTTTTCGAGTTTGATGTTGAACTTGAGGCGTCCGACCCGTGAGAAGTCGTACTTGCGCGGGTCAATGAACATGCCCTGGAACAACGCCACGGCCGTGTCGAGCGTCGGCGGGTCTCCCGGACGGAGCTTGCGGTAGATTTCGATCAGCGCCTCTTCGGGCGTCTTGAGGCTGTCCTTCTTCAAAGTCTGGCTCAGGACGATGCCGGCGTCTTCGCGTTCCGGGAAAAAGACGCGCGCCTGGGAGATGCCCGCTTCGGCCAGCGCGCTGAGCGTCTTTTGGGAAACGTCCGTATTGGCCTCGGCCAGAACCTCGCCGGTCTTGCTGTCCACCACGTCGGCCAGGAAGCAGGCGCCTTCGAGGTCCTCGGCGGAAATCTCGACCGCCTCCACGCGCGCTTTCTTGAGCGCTTCGAGGATCGAGGGCGTGACGCGCCGCCCCGCGTGCGCCAACTCCTCCTTGGTGCGCGGATGGAGCACGTGATGCGACAGCTTCTGGTTGAGCAAGCCGTCGGAGAGCTCCCACAGCAGCGACTTCTCGTGAAGCCGGATGGTTTCCCCCTTGTAAAACCTCTGGAGAATCTCGGCGTCGCTCTTCAAACCGAGCGCGCGCAGGAAGACGCTTCCCAGGAACTTCCGCTTGCGGTCAATGCGCACGTAGAGAAGGTTCTTGGCGTCGAATTCGAACTCGACCCACGAGCCGCGGTAGGGAATGATCTTTCCCAGGAAATAGGTGCGCTGGTTGGCGGTCTCGAAAAACACGCCCGGCGAGCGGTGGAGCTGGCTCACGATGACGCGCTCGGTCCCGTTGATGATGAAGGTTCCGTTTTCGGTCATCAGCGGGATTTCGCCGAAGAAGACTTCCTGCTCCTTGATTTCGCGCGGCGTTTTGTTGCCGGTCTCGGGGTCTTTCTCATAGACGGTCAGCCGGATGGTCACCTTCAGCGGCGCGGCGTAGGTCATGCCGCGCTCCTGGCATTCGACGACGTCGTACTTGAGCTGCAGGTCCACCGGGTCGCCGCACTTGTCACAGAAGGTGACTTCGTTGCGGTTGGGCGAGCCGCACTTGGGACAGAGGATTTCTCCGCCCACGTTGAAGGGGCTCGTGATGATGCTCGCGCCGCAGCGCCGGCAGGGCCGCCGCAGATGATGCAGCCCCTTCAAGTTCCCGCACTTGCACTCCCAGTTCCCGATCGAGTAGTCGGCAAAATCGAGTTTCGAGATTTCCCGGAAGTCCGTGATCGGGAACACGGAGCTGAAGACGGCCTGCAAGCCCAAATCCTCCCGCTCCTCCTTGAGCAGGTGCATCTGCAGGAAGCGGTGATAGGACTGCTTCTGCACCTCAATCAAGTTCGGGATCGGAAGCTCGGTGCGAATCTTGGAAAAATCAACTCGCTGCCGGTCCTTGCCGTTCGATGTTTGCGCCATGTGTGCTCCTCGGCTGGCTTGCAAAGAAGAGGGGAGTCCCCGTTACCCTGGCGGTGCGAGCCCCAGAGCGCCGCTCCGCAGGGAAACCCTGCCATCGGCGAAGGCCCTGCCCCTCGAATTCATCCTCATCCGGCCCATCCTCTTGTGCACCTCGCTGTGCACCTCGGCGCCTAGGGTCAAAACCCCAGGCGTTCAAGCGGCGCGCCTGCTGCCGCGGACGCGCGGGAAATGGCTTGGCTGGATGCGCTGCTAACGAATCTCGACGGTTGCTCCCGCGTCGGCAAACTTTTTCTTGAGCGCTTCGGCTTCGTCCTTGGGAATCGCTTCCTTGATCGGTTTCGGGACGCCGTCCACCAGGTCCTTGGCTTCTTTCAGGCCGAGACTGGTGACTTCGCGCACCGTTTTGATGACGTTGATCTTGTTGCTCCCCACGCCCGTCAGCACGACGGTAAATTCCGTTTTTTCTTCGGCGGGAGCAGCGGCTGCGGCGCCGCCTCCCGCCGCCCCCGCCACCATCATGGGGGCGGCGGCGCTCACTCCGAAGGCCGACTCCATCTGCTTCACCAGCTCGGCCGCTTCCATGAGCGTCAATCCCTTGATTTCTTCGAGAATGCTTGCAACCTTGTCCGACATGATTGGTTCCACTCCTTCGGGCGCGGGAGGCCGGGAGGGCCTGCTCCGCAGCCGCGTGTTTATTGATGAAACTTGTTTTCCTTCACGGCCTGATCGAGGACCGCAGCGAGGCCGCGGATCACCGACTGCATGGCGACGGCGATGCCGCGGGCCGGCGAGCCGATCAGGTAGAGGACCTTGGAGAACAACTCCTCCTTGCCCGGCATCAGGGCCAGCTCGGCGAATTCGGCCAGCGAGATTACCCGGCCCTCCACGATTCCCGCGCGAAACGTGAAGTCCGGATTCTCCTTGGCGTAAGTCGAGAGCACTTTCGCCAGAGCAACCGGACTGGTCTCCGTCGAGGCCAGTGCGGTCGGACCGGCGAGCGAGCTCAGGACGCGCTCGGCGGGCAGGCCTTTGGCTCCGAGCTCGGCGAGCGTGTTCTTGACCACGTTATACCGCCCTCCGGCGGCGCGGATCTGCCGCCGCAGTTCCCAGTCCTGCGACACGGAAATCTTCTGGAAATTGACGACGAAGAGGCTGTTGGCTTTGGCGATGTCCTCTTTCAGCCGCTCCACCTCTTTGGATTTCTCATCTCGGTTCACAAATCCCTCCATCTGCGATCGGCGCCCCACCTGTGGAGTCTGCCGCCCTACGCCTCCTCCGCTCCCAGCTCGATCGGGATTCCCGGCCCCATCGTGGAGGACAGCGTGATGGTCTTGACGTACTTCCCTTTGGCGGCGGCGGGCTTGGCTTTGACGACGGCGGCGATCAGGGCTTGGGCGTTCTCGACCAGGCGCTCGGGAGGGAAACTCGCCTTGCCCACCGGAGCGTGGATGATGGCCGTCTTGTCCACCCGAAACTCCACCTTGCCCGCTTTGATCTCGCGAATGGCCGTCTTCACGTCAAACGTCACCGTGCCGGCTTTGGGGTTCGGCATCAACCCGCGCGGGCCGAGCACTTTCCCGAGCCGCCCCACCGACTTCATCATGTCGGGGGTCGAGACGACGGCCTCGAAATCCGCCCACCCTTCCTGGATCTTCTTCACCATCTCTTCGCCGCCGACGAAATCGGCTCCGGCCTCTTCGGCCTCGCGGAGTTTTTCCCCCCCCGCAATGACCAGGACCTTCTTGGATTTCCCCAAGCCGTGGGGCAGGACCAGGGTGCCGCGGACCATCTGGTCGGCCTGCCGCGGGTCTACCCCCAGCCGGACGGACAGTTCGACTGTCTCGTCGAACTTGGCGAACTTGACCTTGTTCAACAGTCCGACCGCTTCGTCGAGCTTGTAGAGGCGCGACTCAACCGCCTTCCGCGCCTTGTCCATGTTCTTGCCCGTTGGTCTTGCCATAAGAACTCTCCTCTGTTCCGTCCTTTGCCCGCGCCGCTCGGCTCAGCCAACCACGTCAATGCCCATGCTGCGGGCTGTTCCACGGATCGAATGGATCGCGGACTCGAGCGACGTCGCGTTCAAGTCGGGCAACTTGGTGCGTGCGATTTCCTCCACCTGCTTGGCTGTCACACTCCCCACCTTCGTCGTATGCGGGACGCCGGATCCCTTGGCAATTCCAGCCGCGCGCTTCAGCAGGACCGGCGCCGGAGGAGTTTTGGTAATGAAGGTATAGCTGCGGTCTCCGTAGACGGTGATCACCACCGGAATAATCAGGCCCTCCATCTCCTTGCTCGAGGTCTTGGCGTTAAAGGCCTTGCAAAAATCCATGATGTTGACGCCGTGCTGCCCGAGAGCCGGCCCCACCGGCGGCGCAGGCGTGGCTTTTCCGGCCGCGATCTGCAACTTGATCTGTGCGGCGATTTTCTTGCCCTTCGGCGCTGCCACGGCCATGTTCAACTCCTCATCCGACGAAATAGGCTACTCGGCCTGGCCGCTCGGATTCCCGTCACTGTCTACGCGAATCACACTCAGAGCAGTCAATGCAAGGCCAACCGTTGGGACCAGCTTTTGTTGGACCGGGTCTACTGCCAGCCCCAAACCCTCCAGCGTAAAAGCTCCCAAGACCTCCAAGTCTCCTGCCTCCGCCATCACAACGTTGTCGCCACTGACGTACTCCTCCACTCCCACAAAAACCGGTGCTAGGTCACGCTCGATCATTTTGCCTTCAATCGTGCGGAACTGCTTCCGTCTCGCTGGCCGGATTCCCATCGGCTCCAATCGGCTGCGCGCAATCCAACTGTAGGTGGCGCCGGTATCCACCCACAACTCGATTTCGGTAACCTTCACGGGATCAGCCGGGTTCCAGATGCGCAATTTGGTAGTAAAGGTCCCCATGAGTGTTACAGCTTCTCCACCTGCAAAAAGTCGAGTTCGACCGGAGTCGAGCGGCCGAAGATCGTCACCATCACCTTCAGGGTGCTGCGGTCCGTGTTGATGTCATCCACGATGCCGGTGAAATTCGTGAAGGGACCATCCACGATTTTGACGGTCTCGTTCCGTTCAAAGCTGAACCGCGGCGTAGCTTTCTCGCTGGAAGTTGCTGCGCGATGCAGGATCTGGTTGACCTCCTCCTCGCTGAGTGGTGTCGGGGTCTGGCCGCTCCCGACGAAGCCGGTGACCCGCGGCGTGGACTTTACGACGTGCCAGAGATGATCGTCCATCTCCATCTCGACCAGCACGTAGCCCGGATAAAACAGCCGGGGCGAAGTAATCTTCCGGTTGCCGCGGATCTCCACGACGGTTTCGGTCGGGATCAGAATCTGACCGATCCGCTCCTCCAGGCCAAACGCCTTTACGCGGCTCTCCAGGCTTTCCTTCACCTTCCGTTCGAAACCGGAGTAGGTGTGGATGATGTACCAGTTCTTGAGCATGGCGGTCATATCAGGCTGCCAATCCCGGGCGAGCCGGCTTCCCCCAGCTGCCCCCTAGCTTCCCCACCGGAGCAGGCGGGCCACCAATTCGCTGAAGACATAGTCGAGCACGGCAAAGTAGAGTCCGAAGAAAAAGACCGTCACGATCACGACGATCGTGGTCGCCCGGATCATGCTCCGCGTCGGCCAGGTAACGCGCTGGGTCTCGGCGCGGACGTCCCCGAGAAAAGCCTTAGTCTGCTTCGGCCACGTGCGAACGTTCGCTAGCCAGCTCCCTGCTACGGCGCTCGCTTTGCTTTCCCGGGCGGCTACTCTTGGTTCCACTTTCGCTTCTTTCATGGATCTTCGCGACGCCCTTTCCCGGCGCTTTCGCTCAATTCTCCGCGGTCAATCTCCCGCCCTCAGCGATTTGGCAGGGGCGGAGGGATTCGAACCCCCACATCCGGTTTTGGAGACCGGCGGTCTGCCGTTAAACCTACGCCCCTCCGTGTCCGCACCGGCTCTTCTTCCCCGTTTTTACTTCACCTCGCGGTGCATCGTATGATGCCGGCAGAACCTGCAAAACTTCTTCATTTCCAGCCGGGCCGTCGTCTTCTTCTTGTTCTTGGTGGTCGTATAGTTCCGGTTCTTGCAGTCGGAACACTGTAAGGTAATGATATCACGCATGGGTTCACCCGATACTGTTTTTCTGTTCCTTGTTCCCTACTCGACGACTTCCGAGATGGTGCCGGCGCCGACCGTGTGGCCGCCTTCC
>CAYWWM010000197.1:0-5812 GCA_964461735.1 uncultured Solibacteraceae bacterium
CGTGCCGCCCCAAGTCTTACCAGGGTACGGCTTCAGCCGCTGAGGGCCAACGACGCACCTCAGGGGCTAAAGCCCACCGCAACGAATGCGTGGTTTCGGCATGGCTGAAGCCATGCCCTGACGACTTCCCTCCTCTATACAGCAATTGTAAAAATGCTCTAGTTGCACATGGCCTGCAAGCGGCGCAGCGCGGACTGGGCCAGCGTATAGCCGGGATTCTGGGCGAGCGCGTTGCGGTAACACTGCATGGCTCTGTTCCAGTCGCGCTTGTGCTCGTAGACGCGCCCCAGGTTGAAATGCGGGAAACAGTAGTTCTCGTAGCGCGGCGCGACGGTGGCTTTTTCGAGCCACGGGATCGCCTCTTCGAGTTGCCCCTTCTCGATCAGGTAGACGCCGATGTCGTTGTAGGGATTCCCGAAGTCGGGATCCAGGGCGATGGCGCGGCGGCACTCCGCGATAGCTTCGTCGTAGCGGGACTGGAAACTGTAGGTCCAGCCGAGAAACGTGTGCGCTTCCGCGGTGGGCAAAATCGCAATGGATTTCTTGTACAGCTCGATGGCTTGCTCGAGCTCGCCGTTTCGCTGATGAGCGTACGCGCGCTCGAAATATTCGTGCGCCCGATTCTCGTCGGTTTCTTCGGCCATGGCGTCCTCCATCCCCTACAGGCCCTCGGCGTCCGGAAGGTTGGATCTGTTTCGCAAAAAAGGGCTTCTTGCCGCCCCGTCTTCCGCCTTCCTGCGGCACCTCCATGCGCATTATGAAATAGCGCCGGAAACGCCGCAAGGAGAACTTCCGAAAGAACTGAAAAAACAAGAATGCCGAGGAATCGAACGCGCCGGGACCGGGGCAAGTCGAGCGCCGGTTCCCTACTCCCGGCGAAATCAGCGATAATACCCATCAGGAGTCGGAATCATCCGCACGGGCGGGGAGCATGAAAATCGCGCTGGCGCAGATCAACACGACGGTCGGAGATTTTCCCAGGAATCTGGCCAAGATCCGCGACTTCACCGCGCGCGCCAAACAGGTGGGCGCGCAGATGGTCATCTTCCCGGAGCTGGCGCTGTGCGGCTATCCGCCGCGCGACCTCGTGGACAAGCCGAGCTTTGTGGAGCGCAACCGGAGGGAGCTCGAAGGGCTGGCGCGCGACGCGCAGGACGTCAGCATCCTCTGCGGGTTCGTGAACCGCAAGGAAACCGCGGAGGGCAAGACGGCCGAGAACAGCGCGGCGTGGCTCTCCGGCGGGCAGGTCCGGTTTGTGCAATCGAAGATGCTCCTTCCCACCTATGACGTGTTCGACGAGGCGCGCTACTTCTCGCCGGCGCAGCAGCAGACCGTTTGGCCGTTTTGCGGACGCCAGTGGGCTGTGACCGTTTGCGAGGACATCTGGAACGACAAGAGCTTCTGGAAACAACGCCTCTACACGCGCGACCCGGTGGAGGAGCTGGCGCAGCAGGGCGCGAACATGCTGGTCAACGTGTCCGCATCGCCTTATTTCCTAGGCAAGCCGGCGTTTCGCCTGGAGATGCTGCGAGCGTTCGCGCAGCGCTACCGGATGCCCGTCATTTTCGTCAACCAGGTCGGCGGGAACGACAGCCTGGTGTTCGATGGGTCGAGCGTGGCACTCGACCGCGACGGGAACATTCGCGCGCAGGCCCGCTCGTTCGAGGAAGACTTGGTTTGCTTTGACACCGAAACCGAGCGGGGCGAACTCCATCCGCAAACCGAAGGAGAAGACGAGGCGGCGCTGCAAGCCTTGATTCTGGGCACGCGCGACTACGTGCAGAAGTGCGGCTTCCGATCGGCGCTGATCGGTTTGAGCGGAGGCATTGATTCGTCGCTGACGGCTGCCATCGCCGTCGAAGCGCTCGGAAAAGAAAACGTGCTGGGCGTCGCCATGCCGGGGCCATACTCCTCGCCGGGAAGCCTCTCCGACGCGCAAGCGCTCGCCGCGAACCTCGGCATCCGGTTCGAGGTGCTGCCGATTGGAGAGATTTTTCGCAGCTATCTCGAAACGCTCCGTCCCGTGTTCGCCGGAATGCCGGCGGACGTGGCCGAGGAAAACATTCAGGCGCGCGTTCGCGGCAATCTGCTGATGGCGCTGTCGAACAAATTCCGCTCGCTGGTGCTTTCCACGGGAAACAAGAGCGAGCTCGCGGTCGGCTACTGCACCCTCTACGGAGACATGGCGGGAGGCCTGGCCGTGATTTCCGACATTCCGAAAACGATGGTGTACCGGCTCGCGGAGCGCGTGAACCGGGAGCGCGAGCTGATCCCGCGCGCCGTGTTCGCCAAGCCGCCGTCGGCCGAGCTGCGCCCCGGCCAGAAGGATTCCGACAGCCTGCCGCCGTACGAGGTTCTGGACGTGATCCTCAAAGCCTACGTCGAAGAGTACGAGACGCCGCAGCGCATCGCAGCGAGCTACGGCCTGGACCTCGACCTGGTGCGAAGTGTTGTCGCGCGGGTGGACGGAAACGAATATAAGCGCCAGCAGGCGGCGCCAGGGTTGAAAGTCACCTCGAAAGCGTTCGGAATCGGGCGGCGATTTCCGGTCGCGCAGCGGTATGCGGAGTGAAGAATGGGAAAGGGAAATTTCATCAACCGCAAGCTCGCCAAGCGGCCCGGGCACGCGCAACGCCAGGCCCGCCTGGCGCTGGAAGCGGCGCGGGAAAGCCAGGCGGTCCGCGGCGCGGAGCGGCATGGTATAATTAAAGACGAAAAGCAGGTCCCTCGTCGCTCCGATCCTCGGGATGGCAGACCGAGCGAATGACGGGGCTGCGGGAAGAAGAAGGGCAAAGCAAAGGGGACCATCATGCGGGATCGTAGCAAGTTCGTCGTGGTTTCGTTCTCGACCGTGCTGGCGCTGGTGCTGTTGTTCGGAGTGCTGCTCGGTCAGGAAAGCGGCTCTTCCACGGAACCCTACCGCCCGCTCGCGGTCCTGAGCGAAGTGCTGGCGCGCATCCAGAGCGACTACGTCGAAGACGCGAATTTCGGCCGCGTCACGCAGGGCGCGCTGCACGGCCTGCTCGAATCGCTCGACCCCTACAGCAGCTACCTCTCCCCGCAGGAATACCAAGACTACCAGAGACGGAGCCAGGGGGAAGCTTCCCTCGGCATGGTTGTGTCCAAGCGCTTTGGGTTCGTGAGCATCGTCACGACGCTGCCGGACGGTCCCGCGGAACGGGCCGGCCTGCAAGCGGGCGACGTCATCGAGTCCATGGACGGCGAGAGCACGCGCGAGATGTCCATCGCCGAAGTGACGGCGCGGCTCGCAGGGCAGCCCGGCTCGACGATTACGCTCGCCGTGGTGCGGGAACGCGCCGGCGAGCCGAAGCCCATCGAGTTGCGCCGCGAGGTGGTTCCCGTACCCGACGTGGCCGGCAGAATCATCGCGCCGGGGATCGGCTACTTGCGCGTCGAGGCGCTCCCGGCCGGCGAGGCCCAGAAGATCGGAGCGCGCATCCAGGAACTGCGCCGCAACGGAGCGTCGAAGTTCATCCTCGATTTTCGCGGCAACGCCACGGGGGAAATGGCGGAAGGCATCGCCACGGCGAATCTCTTCCTGCGGCGCGGCCTGATCGGTTATTTGAGCGGACAGCAGTATCCTCGCCAGGACTTTTTGGCGGAGGCGTCCAAGGCGGTGGCCGACGAGCCGGTGGCGGTCTTGGTCAATAACTCGACCGGCGGCGCGGCGGAGCTCGCGGCCTCGGCGATTCTCGACAGCCGCCGCGGCGACGTGATCGGCGAGCGCACCTTCGGGATCGGCTCCGTGCAGAAAGTCATCCCGCTCGATGACGGTTCCGCGCTGGTGCTTTCTGTCGCGAAGTACTACTCCCCGTCGGGCAAGCAGATTCAGGAAGGCGGCGTGACTCCGAGCGTCGTCGTCGAGCAGGAGCGCGAGCTCGTGCCGCTGCCCGAGCCTGGACAGACTCCCACGCCGCGGCGGACCCCTCCCGACCCCAGTTCCGACGCCCCGCTGAAGCGGGCCATCGAGATTCTCTCGGGACAACAGAGCCAGCCGCAGGCTGCCTGATAATCTGGACGCAGAAACTGATTTACTTGGCGCGCTCCAAGTATTTGCCTTCGGTGGTGTCCACCCGGATCTTGTCGCCCTCGTTGATGAAGGGCGGGACTTGCACCACCAGGCCGGTCTCGAGTTTGGCGGGTTTGGTGACGTTGCTGGCCGTGGCGCTCTTCAGTCCCGGCTCGGTTTCGACGACCGCCAACTCAACCATAGCCGGCAGTTCGATGCCGACTGGCTTGCCTTCGTAGAACTCGACCTTGATCATTCCTTCCGGCAGCAGGTAGTTCGCGCTATCCCCGAGAACATCCTTGTGGAGCTGAATCTGCTCGTAGCTCTCCGTATTCATGAAATGAAAGTCGTCGCCGTCCCGGTAGAGAAACTGCATTTCGGTGTCATCCAGAATCGCCTGGTCCAGGCGGTCCTCGGAGCGGAAGCGGTGCTCGATCATCGCGCCGGTGCGGAGGTTGCGCATCTTCGCCTGCACGAACGCCCGCAGGTTGCCGGGCGTGCGGTGGGTGACGCTGAAAACCGAATACAAGTCCCCGTCGTGCTTGATGACGTTGCCGGGGCGCAACTGGGTCGCTGCAATCATTCCTGCTCCGATGCACTCGTGCGGATTTGGAAAAGGCCGGCTGCCGCAGGCAGAACCGCTCGCTGTTTCCTGTTTGGAATTATAACGGAGAGCGGAAGCGCCCGTCAACGAAAGGAGGCGGAAGGCCGGAAGGGAGTGCGCTCAGCTCGACGTCAGGGAATGGCTTCAGAGCCGGTGTGAAAACCTTGGTTTTGCGTCAGGGCACGGTTTGCAACCGTGCCCTGACGGTTTGGAAATATTCAAACTGAGACACTGCCCGGACGGTTCCGAACGAGGGCTACAGCCGCCTCAGGCGGGCGGTTTCCAGCGCAGAATGGGGCGGCGGGCCGCCTGCACTTCATCGAGTCGCCGCAGCCGGGTCGAGTGCGGCGCCTGCAAAACGGTTTCCGGCTCCTCGTCGGCTTCGCGCGCGATCGCGAGCAATGCCTCGGCGAGCAGGTCGAGCTCCTGCTTGCTCTCGCTCTCGGTCGGCTCGATCATCAGCGCCCCGGGAACGATCAGCGGGAAGCTCACCGTGTAGGGATGAAAGCCGTAGTCAATCAGGCGCTTGGCGATGTCGCCGGTGTGCACGCCGCGCCGCGCCTGACGCTTGTCGCTGAAAACGCATTCGTGCAGCGTGGGCGCGCTGTAAGGAAGCTCATAGGCCCCTTGCAGGCGTTGGCGCAGGTAGACGGAGTTGAGCACGGCGTCCTCGGTGCTCTGCCGCAAGCCTTCGGCGCCGTTGGCCAGAATGTAAGCGAGGGCGCGCACGAGCACGCCGAAGTTGCCGCAAAACGCCCGCATGCGCCCGATGGACTGCGGCCGGTCAAAGTCAAACGCCAGCGCGCCGCCGGGCGTCTCGCGCAGTTGCGGAACGGGCAGGAACGGCTCGAGCATCTTCTTGACCGCCACGGGTCCGGCGCCGGGGCCGCCGCCGCCGTGGGGCGTCGAAAACGTCTTGTGCAGATTCAGGTGCAGCACGTCCACGCCGAAGTCGCCCGGACGGCTCACCCCGACCAGCGCGTTCATGTTCGCGCCGTCCATGTACAGCAGGCCGCCGCGCGCGTGCACGATGCCGCTGATCTCGACGATCTCGCGCTCGAACACGCCGAGCGTATTCGGGTTCGTGAGCATCAGCGCGCCGACATCCTCGTCCATCAGGCGCTCGAGCTGCGCCAGGTCCACCATGCCCTGCGGGTTCGACGGGACGCTCACGGTGT
>CAYWWM010000198.1:0-5806 GCA_964461735.1 uncultured Solibacteraceae bacterium
GACGGGCGGACTCCACGCCGCAGGGATCTTCGACGCATCCGGGAAACTCGTGGTTCCGCACGGCAGATTCAGTTCGGGTTGAAGTACATCTTTTGAGAGCAGTGGTTAGTTGCTAGGTGTAAGTTGTCAGTTTCGGCACGGCCTGAGCGAAAAACTCAGGCCGTGTTGGTTTTTGCGGCTCTTTCTTTAGACGCGCCGCACGTGATAGGATCGTGCCTGTCAGCTACCGCTCGGTTCGCATGAGGCAAAGCCGTGCATATCTCCGGCGCGAGAGCGCTCCGTCAGTTTCCACGACTGTTTCTCCGAAAAGTTCTGCCGCCGATCCCTTCTTCTAGTAATGCTCTGAAGGCAATTACACTGGCCACGCTGGCCACGCTCTGGTTTGTGGAACCTGGTCTCGCGCGTCCCGCGCAGACTGCCGCGGCGGGACCCACGACGGTCACGCTCGGAGCGGTCAGCGCTCCCCCGCGAGAGCAGGTGATGGTCCCGCTGTTCCTGACGCCGGGTGGCGCGCCGGTGGGAAGCCTTACCGCGACGATTCGCTTCGAAAAAAACTCGCTCTCGTTTCTCCGCGCGGAAAAAGGTTTTCTACTCGACAGCGTGGGCGTCACGTTTCGGGCGGAGGTGACGGACGATGCCGCCCGCCCCGGCCAATCCGTCATTCAGTTGGAGGTTTCGACGGCGGGAGCGAACCGCAGACCGCTGCGAGACGGCTTGGTGTTGTCCTTGGTCTTCCGCGTGGAACCCCACGCCAGTCCGGACAGCACGGTGCGGCTGTTATGGGATCGGCTGAGCGCCACAACCCCGGAAACTCCACCCAGACCCGTTGCATCCTTGGTCGGACGCGAAGGGACCGTGGAGGTTCTTCGGACGGATGGCGTCCCCTACGTGGGCTGCTTCTTCTTCACACATTGAGAAGATAGGAGTCAGGAGTCAGGAGCCAGTAGCCAGGAGTCAGTAGCCAATAGCCAGTAGTCAGGAAAACAGACCGACTTTGCGCAAGGCGCGCGGGTTTGGGCTGGGCCTTTGACTGCTAACTGATTCCCCACCTCCCCCACTTCTAACTTCTATCTTCTAACTTCCTTCATCAGAGTTCCACTACGATGTGTGTGTCTGTCGCTTCGATCCCTTCCACGCGGTGAAAGCGCTGCAAGACGAGTTCGCGGAGGTTTTTCCAATCCGCGACCTTGACGAAGGCAATGAGATCGGGGCGGCCCCAACAGGCGTGCACGGTGGCTACCTCCGGCAGTTCGGACAGCTCGCGGACGATCTTCTTCGCCCACCCTGTACGGATGCTGACGAAGACGTATGCCTCGACCATAGCTCCTCCTCTGTGAAGGCCGCCATCTTACTATGGATCGGTGTGGATTGCCACCGTGCCGGGGTGAATTACGTGTAGTCCAAGGGGGAGGGCGATTCGGGATAGTCTTTCCATTTCACCTGCGAAGGCGGAGGCACTTACAAAATCCGGGAGCTCAAGTCCGCTGTCGGGCCTTTTTCTCGGCGTACATCTTGGAATCGGCGTCGGCCAGCGTTTCGTCGAGCGTCCGGGCCGGGTCGTAGCCCTGAATTCCGATGCTCAGGCTGAGCCGGAAATCTGGCAAGGGAGAATTGGCGTTCCATTCGTCCACTTTCTGGTTGATGCGTGCCTTCACGACCTCGGAGCCGGGCAGGTCGGTGTCTACCAGGGCGGCCAGGAATTCGTCCCCGCCCATGCGGATCACGTAATCGGAGCCGCGCACGCAGCGCTTCAGGATGCCTCCCACTTCCGCCAGAACCAGATCGCCGGACAAATGTCCAAACTTCGTATTGACGTTCTTGAAATCATTCACGTCAAGGTAGAGGAAAAACAGAGTGGACTTCTGGCGTTGCACGCGCTTGATCTCCCGGTTGAGGATCTCTTCGAGCGCCGAGCGGTTCAGGGCCTGCGTGAGCGGGTCCACCAAGCTTTGGATGTGAGCCACTTCCGCGTTCCACGCATCCGTGATGGATTGAACCCGCATGGCGCGCACCTGAAAATGCTTGTATACCAGATACGCGATGGTCATCATCACCAGCAGCAGGAATCCGAGCAGCAGTTGCGGCGCGATGCGGATGTTGATCTGGACCGCTCCGTCTTCCAGGAACGACGCTGGCAACAGCACGAGCAGGAACCCGCCGGCGAGCACGGCCAGCATGAGCAGGGCTAGAAACCACAGTTCCCAGTCCCTTTTCTCGATCACCGCCATCCGCTCTCGGAGTTGTTTCGAAAAGGTGTGCGGTTGCTTCTGCTGCAAGCCCAGTCTCCTCGTCTCCGAACCGACTGCCTCGCCCGAGTGAGACACGCCCGATCTTCCGCGCTCTCATTTCCGGAGCAACAATCCCCGTATCTGCTTTCTGTAGCTATCCATCTTATCGGTAAGCGGGCTGGTTTGCTTAAATTTTCTTTCTTTCGTCCGTCTTAAGCCACCGGGCAAACGACTCGAAGGAAAATCGGCGTTCGCCCTTCCCGATTTCCAGCGGAGCGGCTGCCGGCAGCACGAGCCAGAGTTCCCCCCGAAAGCCGAGGAAATTCCCCGGGAGCGTACGCCCCGCAGCGCCGCCCGGCAGCAGGCGTTCCTCCCGCGTGATGTCGCGCCTCCATGCTTCGACGGCTGCGCGAGGTGGTTCTTCCGCGCACAGCGCGATCAGCAGCACGCAGGCGGCTTCCGGAATATCTCGCCGGCCGCCGTGGAACCCGTAGCACCAGAACAGCTCGGCGGCGGCGCTTGGTTCGGGCGAAACGGAGCAGATGTCAGGGAGTTCGGTTTCGGTTAAATCCCCGGCCGGCCCTTCCAGCGGCGGGAAGCCCCGCTGCGGCAAATCGAGCAGCCTCTGCCGGACGGATTCCTGAAGGGGAGTTGTGTCCTGGGACTTCCACTTCGGTTCGGCACGGGCCCGGAGAGCCTGCAACGCCCGGGCCTGCGCGCGCTGCGTCGTCGCGGTCAGCGACGCCGTAACCAGCCGCAACCAATCCCACTGCGCCGGATCCAGTCTCCACCGCGGGCCGAGCAGGGTATCGTCCGCCCACTCTTCGGCCACCAGGCCGTCCCACACTCGCGGGGGCAAAAGCGGAACCGAGTCCCCCCGCCCCGTTTCGGCCTGACCTTGCAGAAACCGCGCCACGGTGACGCGGTCCTGCCGTTCCGGAAGTGCAGCTTCGAACCGGGACGCGAGCCAGGTTCCCGCCGTGCCGGCAGCCAACTCGCGGATGTACACTCGCCCCAGCTCTTCCAGCGTGTCGAGCGAGTCTCCCTGCGCCGCCGCCGCGTCGAGGATGGACTGGATCAGCCAGGGAGAAGCCTGGGACACACCAAGCCATGCCGCCCACGCCTCCGGTACAAAGGGCAGTTCGGCCTCACGACATCGCCGCTCCGCCAGCGCGAGAGTTTCTTCCGGGGAAAACGGCGCCAGAGGAATGACCGGCCACGCCGCCTCCCCCGCTAGGCGGCGCAGAAATGGATAGCGCCCACTGAGCAGCCAGCTATATCCCTGCCCGCCGAGCGCCGCAAACATCGGAGAATCCCGGCCCAGCAGGTGAACCTCGTCGAGCAGCCAGCACACCGGCCGCTGTTCGAGGTAGGCGAGCTGTCCCGGCAAACCGGCCACGAACGTCACCTGCTGCTCGGGGGGAAGCGACAGAAAGTTCTGCGCCAGCTCCGTCAGCGACAGCGGAAGCCCTGGCCGTTCGAGCTCCCGCTCAAGCCACGCGACAGGTTCCCCGAGCAGCTCCTCCTGCCGCATGAGAAAGGCTCGCACTTGCTGGCAAAAGGAGGCGAAGCAATGGCGCGCCGGAGCAGCCTGGGCTTGGGCTTGATCTCGGGCGCCGTCGCTCCAGCGGGCGTCGAACGTGTAGAGGAATGGTATATGCCCTTCGGCCCGCGCGAACAGTTCCGCCTGAATCTGCCGCAGCAGGTCCGTCTTCCCTTCCCGGCGCCTTCCCAAAATGACGCCGCGGAAAGGAGCTCCTTCGCGCGACACTAATCCGGCGAGCCGCTCGGCCTGCCTTCGTGGATGCCGGTAGGGGAGGTGCATCTGGTAGCCAGGAGTCAGTAGCCAGAAGTCAGTAGTCAGAAGTCAGCATACAGTAGCAAAACACCCCAGCAATGTCATCCCGAGGAGCGTAGCGACGGGGACCTGCACGTCCTCCTGACTCCTGGCTACTGACTCCTGACTCCTGGCTACCGACTCCAATTTCTTTCACCGAAGCGAGTACCACTTTCGCGGCTGCACGGCGATCGGTTCCGGGCGCCACACCAGCGGCTTGCCCTCGATGGTGGCGCGCGGGTTAGCTTCGGCCAACGCGTGCCCGACCTCCTCGCCTCGCTCTTTCGCAATGGCGCGGCGGGCTTCGGAGAGCAGCGGGGGACGCGATTTCGTATTGTGGGCGTCGCTCGCGATGAAGTGGACCATGTCGTGCCGCAGCAACTGCCACGCCGAGCGTTCCGCCCGCTTCCCGAACCGACCCAAAAACGATCCCGCGGTCACCTGCACCAGGCATCCCCCCTCGATCCATTTCCGGATCTGCTCCGGGTTCTCCGAAAGGATAGGATTCCGCTCGGGGTGCGTGATGATCGGGACTAGCCGGTGCGATTGCAGGTCGAAGAATACCTGCTCCATATTCGGCGAGATGCTGATGTCGGCAAATTCCACGAGCAGATACGGCCCCCCGTTGATCGAATAGCGGCCGGGCCGCAGGCGTACGTCCTCGAGGTTCTCGAAACTCAAATGAAAGTCGCACCCCAGCAGCAAGATGAGCGAGTCGCCGATCACGCTTTGCAGCTCATCCCGCTTGCGCCGGTTGACTTCGGGATCAAATTCGTAGCGGTAATTGGAATGCGGCGTGGCAACGATGTGAGTCACGCCGTCGGCTGCGGCCATCGCCGCCATTTCTTTGGAGACCGATTCCTCGACAGCCCCGTCATCCAGCGCTGGCAGGATGTGGCAATGTATGTCTACCATGAGGTTCCAGCATATCGGAGACGGGGGGAAAGTGGCAAGGGATTGATCCGAGCCGCGACCCGGAGGCAGCGGAGGTTCCGCAGCGCGCGGTCAGTGGTGAATGAGCGAAGTCGAACGGGTCACGGCTCGGATTACCCTGCCAAGAAATGCTGGCAAGGCGCGCAGGAATTTAGTATAGTAAGCTGAAAGTTTTTAGGTGTATCTCCCCCTAGTCGGCTGAGCCGGCGGGCTTGGCGCGCGGAGAGCAGATGAGTTTAACGGCAAAGCCGGAAGTTGTGGCCGAAACCCGGAAGGTGTTTTGCCAGGACGCCGTTGCTGCACAATTGGCGGACCACGGCCTGCCCGCCGAAATTCTTCCTCTCCCGGAAGATTTCTCCTCGGACGAGTCGAAACCGTTTGTAGTCCTGGGAGAAGACTCCGCGGTCTTTTCGGTCGAACTGCGCGACGCGATTGCGGAGAACCGGGCGCGGCTGATTTACGTCCTGCCACCGGATTCCGCGTTGCCGCCGGAGGGAAGCGGGACGGCGGTTTTCAGTTTCCTGACGCCGCCGCTCCACGACGCCGTCATTGAGAGCACGATCAAGGCAGCCTTCGAAAACCTGGACCTCCACCGGCGGCAAGCGACGCTCGAACGGGACCTGCTGCGGGCCCGCTCCGAGATTGATGAGCTGAACCAGATCGGCATCGCGCTCTCGACGCAGCGCGACACCGGGTCGCTGCTCGAATTGATTCTGCAAAAGAGCCGGGAGATCACCACCAGCGACGCCGGCTCGCTCTACCTGGTCGAGGAAACCGAGCAGGGCGAGAAGCGCCTGCGGTTCAAGCT
>CAYWWM010000199.1:0-5800 GCA_964461735.1 uncultured Solibacteraceae bacterium
TCGTGGAGCAGCAGGCGCAGTTTGCCGCTGATATCCAACGGCTGGAAGAGTCGCAAGCGCGGCTGCAGGAAGCGCAGACGCGGAACGAGCAGGCTGTGTCGCAGATGGCGGGAACCGTGTCGAGGATGGCGGAATCGGTGTCGCAGATCATGGAAGCAGTTTCGCAGATGGGCCAGGCGGTATCGGAGACTCAACGAGTTGTTACCCGCCTCGCCAACGTGACCCATGCAGGGTTTCAAGACCAGAGCGCGAAGATAAACGCGCTGCTTGACTCCCATATCCGGCTTGCGGACGCTCAGTCGCGGACGGACGAGCGGCTTCAGGCCATGATTGTCAAGGTAGATGCACTCACCGAGTCGCAATCGCAGACGTCCGAAGCTGTGCGGAGTTTGGCCAACACTGTGGAACGGTATCTGCGAGAAAGTCGCAACGGGGAACCTCGCGATTGAGGAGATGCGTGAGTTGATGAGGCAGTGATCCGTTCGCGGATGAAGGAAATTTGAGTCGGGAGAATAGACAAATGCTTTCCCTTAGCAAACGAAATTTGATCCGGCGGATGCTTCCGCTGGGGTGTTTGGCAATCATGGCGGGGGCGGTGGGGTGGGTTTCGCTGACTTCTGCTCCGCTCCAGGGGCAGGAGGCGCCGGCGGACCTGATCCTGCGCAACGGGAAGGTCTTGACGGTGGACGCGAATTTCACGATTGCGCAGGCGGTGGCGGTGCGCGGCAACCAGATCGCCGCCGTGGGGACGGACGCCGATGTAATGCGCCTGCAAGGTCCCAATTCGCGCGTGATTGACCTCAAGGGCCGCACCGTGATTCCCGGCCTGATTGACACGCACCGGCACATGTACAACTACGCCGAGCGCGCTTACGGCGGGCAGTACGACCCGCACCAGTTGAAGCGCTACCCGATTGACTGGCGCGGCGTGTCTTCGACCGAGGACGTGCTCAACCAGATCAAAGCGCTGATTGACAAATACAAGTTTCCGCCCGGACAGTGGATTTACTTCGTCAACCAGTTGTCGTTCATCAGCGCCGGGACCGGGCTGCAAGCCCAGATTCTCTTCAACGACCTGAACCGGTGGGAGATTGACAAGGTAACGCCCAACAACCCCGTGGCGATGACGGTCGGCATCCCGGACTTCAACGGCGTGCTGCTGAACAGCAAAGCGATTGACATCATCTGGGGCCAGCACGGGGACTTCCTGACGCAGAACGGCCGCTATTGGATTGACCCGATGGGCCGCCCGGAAGGGCATCTGGAGCCGCCGGCCAGCCGCCTGGTGCTGCCCTACACCTATAACCGCGACCCGGAAATTCTCGCGCCACTCTATAAAGCGGATGCCGAGGAAAACGCCGCGGCCGGCATTACAACGATTTCGACCCGCTTGCCCGGCGACACGCAGAAAGCATATGAGCTGCTGCGGTCGAAAGGAGAGCTCACGTACCGGCTCGGCTATGGACCCATCGAGCGGTTCGGGAACGTCACCGACCTCGAGAACGGTTTGAACGGCGTGGCGGACCTGGTCGGCACGGGAGGCGACAACATCTGGATCACGGCCATCGGCCCGACCGCCGTAGACGGCGCCAGCAGCCGCGCCTGCACCAATCAGAAGCGCGTCGGGACCTACAGCGCGATTGACGATTGGTATCCGTTCGGCCAGTGCCACCTGGACGTCGAGTTCAACGGGGCGGTGAACCGCACCGCGCGCATTCAGAAGAATTACTTCCGCGATTGGGTGATGGCGAGCGGCCGGGAAGGCATCCGGTTTGCCAACGTGCACGTCGCCGGAGACCGGGCGGTGGGCCTGATGCTCAACAACATCGAACAGGTCCAACGGCAGTATGGCCGGGACGCCACCAAGAATTGGGCGCTCGACCATTGCGACATGGTGGACCCGGCGGACTTCGCGCGCATCGCGCGCCTGGGCATCTTCATGAGCTGCTACGTCGCCAACTCCGTGGAAGACTCTGAAGCCGTCGCCAGAGCCTATGGCGAGCAGGTGGCCAACACCTTCCTCAGCCCGCTCAAGAGCATGATTGACGCCGGCGCCAAGGTGGTTTTCGAAACCGACCGCAACTCGTATATCTGGACCGACCTGGAGCGCGGCGTCACGCGCAAGGACCTCAAGGGGAAAGTCTGGGGCGCACAGGAGCGCGTGGACAAGCCCACGGCGCTGCGCATGGTCACGAGCTGGGCCGCCGAGTACGTTCTGAAGCCCGACAAGCTGGGCATGATCCAAACCGGCAAGCTGGCCGACCTGCTCGTGCTCAACCGCGACTACCTCACCATTCCGGATGACGACATCAGCGAGATTCAGCCCCAGTTGACCGTGTTTGACGGCAAGATTGTTTTTGTCCACTCCGACTTCGCCCAGGAGTACAACCTCCGCCCGGCGGGGGCAATGGTTTCCACGTACCGAGACCTCACTCAGAGGAGGCGGCCGTCGGAGATCATCAGCGGAGGCGGAGGTTAGGAACTCCGAATCCGGAGGCCCGATCATGAACATAACCGTACGGTCGTGTGCGCCCAGATGGCCGCGGAGCGTTCTGGCATTCGCGGCGGTTGCGTGGATGGCCGCAGGCGTCCCGGCGGATGCCCAGGGGCCGACGCTCAATGTCGGGATCTCCACCGCCAAGCCCGGCGATCCCGTAGACCTTCCGCTGACGATCTCCGGGGCGGAGCAGGCGCAGATGGGTTCCATTACGGTCGAGCTCACGTTTCCGAAGAGCGCGCTGCATTACGTGCGGGCCTCGGCCGGGCTTTCGGGCGAGATGGCCGAAGCCACTGTAGAAGGCGCAGTCCGCGACGCGCCCGACGTCTCCGGACTGAGCTTCCTTACGGTGACGATCAAGGCCAAGCGGCCCATTAAGCCGGGGATTCTGGCCTACGTCCACTTCCGCGTTGCCACGGACACTCCCAAGGGGATGGTGCCGCTGCGGGCGCGAACCGTTCAGGCCGCCACCTTAAGCAGCGAAACGCAGCAGCTCGCCAAGGGACGCGATGGGCAGGTGGAAGTTTTTGAGCGCGATGAGACCATCCCCCTGATCGGCTGCTTCTTCTTTACCCACTGATACAGGGACATGAAGGACAGGAAGATCGGGGCATTCCCGTCCTTGACTCAGCCCGGCAAAATCAACTATTCTGTGTATGACCGTGCCCCGTTGGCGGTTCAAAGGAAATGTTGGGGACGAACTGGAGGTCAGGATGGACGTGTGGAAACAGGCTAGTTATCTGGGAATGATCGGTTTGCTTGCGATTTCGGTCAGTAATCTTTTCGCGCAGGGCGCCGGCGATGCGGCCAAGGGCAAGACGGTTTTTGAGACCAATTGCTCGATTTGCCATGAAGCGGAATCGGAAACCACGAAGGTGGGTCCGGGACTGAAAGATTGGTCCAAGAAGCCGCCGCACGACTTCAACGGAAAGCAGCACACGCACAATGAAGAGACGCTCCGGGAGCAGGTCAAGAACGGCAGTAGCGCCATGCCTCCGATGGGAAGCCTGGTTTCCGACGCAGAGTTGAATGATCTCGTCGCTTACGTCCTGAGCTTGTAGCTAGTCGCTGCGGGCGATGCCGAAGCCCTGTTTCGCCGCCCGCAGGCGTACCGTCCGAGCTGACAGGCGCATCGAAGGGCACCCCGCAATTTGTTCTCCACGTCGGAAGCGCGGAGGAAATCCGCGCCAGGACGGAGGCTTGGTTCTTGCAGCGAGATGGAGGAGTAATCTCCCGTGCCAGCCAGTAGCGCGACCATGGATCGGGGTCCGTATCCGACCATCGTTCCCGGTGTGGAGTTCTGGAAGGACATGATCCCGTGCCAGGCGGCGTGCCCGACCCACACCGACGCCGGCCGGTACGTCCAGCTCATCTCCGAAGGGAAATTCCGCGAGTCCTACCTCACGGCGCGCTCTTCAAATCCCTTTGTTTCCGTCTGTTCGCGGGTCTGCGCGGCGCCGTGCGAAAATCGCTGCCGCCGCGGGAAGATTGATTCTCCGGTCGCCATTCGCGCCCTGAAACAGTTCGTCTCGGAGAAGTACGGCGTGGAGTCGCTGGAGCCGAATTCGCAGGACGTGTTGTTTGACGCGGCCACCGAGCCCGGCAACAAAACTTTCGGGCACCTGCCGATTCTGGCGGCCAGCCGCAAGAAAATTGCGCGCGGCCAGAAGGTGGCCGTGGTCGGCGCGGGGCCGGCGGGGCTTTCCTGCGCCCATGACCTGGCGCTGATGGGCTATAAAGTCACGGTCTTCGAAGCGGCCGATGTTCCCGGCGGTGTACTGACGCTTGGAATTCCCGCCTTCCGGCTCAACCGCGAGCTCATTGACAAGGAGATCCAAAAGATTCTGAGCTTGGGCGTGGAATTGAAGTGCAGCACTCCCCTCCACGAAAGCTTTGGACTGCGCGAGATCAAGGGGCAGGGGTTCGAGGCGGTCTTCCTGAGCGTGGGAGCGGCCAAGGGCCGCGATCTCAACATTGAAGGTTCCGACCTCGAGGGCGTCGTGAAAGCGGTGGATTTCCTTCTGTGGGCCAACCGCGGCGAGCGCGTGCGGCTGGGCCGCAAGGTCCTGGTGATCGGCGGCGGATTCACCGCCTTCGACGCGGTCCGCATGTCCCTGCGGCTGCAGTTGGACTCCGACAAGGAAACACCGACCGCTCTGGCGCCGAACGACGTGGTGGTCTACGGCTCGCGCGACGTGCGGATGGTGTGCCTGGAATCGTTCGCGGAGATGCCGGCCTGGAAAACCGCACAGGGCAGGGAAGAGTTCGAGGAAGCGGAAAAGGAAGGGATCACGTTCCATACCCAGCGCGGCCCGAAGCGGATTCTCGGAGAAAACGGCAAAGTGCGCGCCGTCGAATTCATCGGCGTCAAGCGCACCTACGACGAGAACGGGCGCTTCAGCCCGGTCTATGATCCGAGCTTCACGGAGACCATGGAGGCCGACACGGTCATCCTGGCGATCGGCCAGCGCTGCGACCTCTCCTTCATTCGGCCCGAGGACGGCGTGGATGTGACGCCGCAGGGAACCGTCAAGATCAATCCCAAGACGCTGGGCAGCTCCGCGCCGTGGGTATTTGCGGGAGGCGACGTCGCCTTCGGCCCCAAGAACCTGATTGACGCCATCGCCAACGGCAAGCAGGCGGCGCTCTCGATTGACGACTACCTGCGCGGCGGGCCGTCCGACCCTCTGTTCCGGCTTTCGGTCACCAAGATCCCCACGCGAACCTACCGCATGCCGGAGGAGTACGAGCAAGAGCCGCGCCAGCCGCCCCCGAGCCTTCCGCTCAACCGCCGCACGGGCGTCGCAGAGGTCGAGGTGGCGTTCTCCGACCAGGAAGCCAAGCGCCAGGCCGAGCGCTGCCTCTATTGCCACGTGCAAACCATTTACGACCCGGAAAAGTGCGTCCTGTGCAACCGCTGCGTGGACGTCTGTCCGGAAGACTGCCTGAAACTCGTTCCTCTCGATCAGTTGGAGCTGGAGCCTGGCGCCAGGGACAGGCTTCTCGAATCGGCCGGGCTGCAGGGCGCGGCCCCGGAGCTGCTCTCCGCGATGATCAAGGACGACGAGAAGTGCATCCGCTGCGGGCTGTGCGCCATCCGTTGTCCCACCGACGCCATGACCATGGAGTTTTTCTCGTATGAAGACCACCAACCCACCGTCTCCTGACGCCGGTCATCTGCCGCATGCCGCCCAGCCGGGGCAAGGCTCGAGCCGCCGGAAGTTCCTCGACCGGCTGGGCCTGGGCGCTTTGCTCGCGGCCCTCGGGGGGCAGGCCACCATGATGCTCCGTGCGCTCGTGCCG
>CAYWWM010000200.1:0-5756 GCA_964461735.1 uncultured Solibacteraceae bacterium
CGCCCGCGCTCGCGCTGTCCGCAGTGCGGGCAATTGATCGCCGCCTATGACAACATTCCGCTGGTCAGCTACTTGCTCTTGCGGGGCCGCTGCCGGCACTGCGGCGCGCGGATTTCGCCTCTCTATTTCTGCGTGGAGCTGACGGCGGGACTGCTGGCGCTGTATCTCTATTCCGTGTTCGGGCTGAGCGCCGCCTTGGCCAAGGCCGCGACGCTCGCGGCGGCGCTGCTGGTGCTCACGATAACGGACTGGCGGGAGCGTCTGCTGCCCGACCTGGTGACGTTTCCGGGGATGGCGCTGGGGCTCGGCTTCAGCCTGATCGTTCCGGTGGATGACGGCGTGGGAATGTTTCTGGCCCGCCAGGCCGGACTGGACCGGATTCCCGTGAGACTCGACTCGCTGCTCGATTCCCTCCTCGGGGCGCTGCTCGGCGCGGGGCTGCTCTACGCGATGGGAGAAGCCTACTTCCGGCTGCGCGGACGCGAAGGCATGGGATTCGGCGACGTCAAGATGATGGCGATGGTCGGTTTTTTCCTCGGGCCGAAGCTGGCGCTGTTGACGATCTTCCTCGGGTCGGCGGCCGGGGCGGTACTGGGCTTGGCCTTCCTGGCGGCGTCGGGCAAGTCCTCCGACTACGAGCTCCCCTTTGGGAGCTTCCTGGGCGTGGCAGCAATGGTGGCGACGGTTTGGGGGAGAGCCATCCTGCAATGGTACTTGGGCTACTTCGGTTGAGGCCGGTTCCGGACCAAGTTGTGGACAGACAGATGCCATTCCTTGACACCCCTTCCCTGTTTTTCTATCCTGAAGATGGACAGGGCGCCGATCGTTCGGCTGTTCATCAGGAGGGGCATGAGCATCTGGGGAGCAATGGCCCTGGTGGGGACGATGGCGACCATCCTCGGCGTCTTCATCACGGTCTACGGCATCATGAACAACCGAACTCTGAAAATGGAAGCCGCGGGTATCCGAGAAATCTTGCTCCGTATGGAGCAGGGACAGAACGAGACTCGACTGCAGATCAGCCAGCAGATCGAGCAATCCCGCCGGGAGATGGCCGAAACGATGAAGTATCTCGCGGACTTGGTTCATCAGGAGGGCGAGAAGACCCGCGAGGCAGTCCGCGCCAAGGCCTAGCCTGGATTATTCATGAACTTTACAACCATCCAGCACGTTCCTTTTTCTCTAGCCCAGGCGTTCACGTCTGGGAACACGGAATCGAATCGTTTTTCTCAGCCCCCTTCAGGGGGCTTTTGGCCCTGGCTTGGGCTCGCACTCAGAGGAAAGCCCCCGGAAGGGGGCTGCAACAGTGTGTGGGCCTTCTCGAACCCAGGCATAAATGCCTGGGCTAGAGAAAAGACGCGGCTTCCGATGTTCCGAGTGGGAATGGTCATAAATAATCCAGCCTAGGGCGATCCGCAACGCTTTCCACCGTTCCCTACTTTCCGCGCACCCTCAGATGTCATCCTCCCATAGTTCCAACGGAGTGATGGTCTGCTTCGCGCAAGCTGCTTGATTCCCCCCTGGCAAGAGGCATACACTGGAAGGTAGAACGAATGGGAACTGGAACCAAGGGGGATTTCTGCGAGGTGAGCCTATGGAACACCGCAAACAAGGATTGCAAACGCTTCTAGTGTTCGCGCTGGGAGTGCTGTTCGCCAGCGGGCTTTTTGCCACAGGGCTTTTCGGGCAGTCGCTGGCCGATTTGGCCCGCCAGTCGCGGGCCCGCTCGTCCGGGCAGTCAGCGGGCGGACGGGTGTTTACCAATGCGGATGTCAGCACTTCCGCACCGGCGCCCCCCGCTCCTGCTCCGGCTGCTGCCGGAGCAGCCGGAGCGGCACGACCCGCCGGACAAGCTGCCCCCGGCGCGACGCAGGCCGCCGCAGGCCAGCAGCCGGGCCAAGCTGCTGCCGGTCAGCCGGCTGCGGGCGCTGGCCAGCCCGCTGCGGGTCGGCCGGGCGGCGCTGCTGCTGGAACTGAGCCCGCGGAAAAGACGCCAGCGGAGCTCGAGAAGGAGTACCGCGCGAAATTCGCCGAGCTGCGGGAGAACCTTGCTCTGGAAGAGCGCAAGGCCGACATCCTGCAGCGCGAGCTGAACCTGATGTCAAACCAGTATTACTCGGATCCGGCTGCGACTCTGCAGCAGGAGTATACGCGCAGCAACCTCAACAACCGCACCGCGGAAATCCAGACCCAGAAGGCCGCCGTGGAAAAGGCCAAACAGGCTATCGCCGCTCTGGAAGAAGAGTTGCGCGTCAAAAGCCTTCCGGCCGGCTGGGCGCGGTGATTGGGCGAGATAGAATTTCGATAGGGGTGTTGCCGCGACTGCCTACGGTTTGTCGTGGCGATGAATCACGCCTTCTTTCATTACGAAGAAGACTTTTTCTGTTTGGCGGATGTCCCGGGTCGGATCGCCGGGAACGGCCACGATATCGGCCAGCTTGCCCGGCTCCAAGGTTCCCACCTGGTCGGCGATTCCGAACAATTCCGCGTCCACCGAAGTCGCAGCTTTGAGGGCATCCACGGGTTGCATCCCCAGGCCCACCAGTAAAGCAAACTCCTCCGCATTCCGGCCGTGGGAGAAGACTCCCGCATCCGTCCCGAACGCGATTCGGACTCCTTGGGCTACGGCTCTGCGAAACGTTGCTTCCAGTTCCGCAATGGCGCGGCGAGCCTTGACTTCCACGCGCGGGTCCATACTGGCGCCCCGTTCGAGCTGTTCTCGAATTCCCTGCAGCGCCATGAGAGTAGGGACGTAGGCGGTTCCGCGGGCTTTCATCAGCGTGAGTGCCTCATGGTCGAGAAAAGACCCGTGCTCGATGGAGTCAATTCCGGCGCGAATGGCCCGCTTGGCGCCTTCGGCTCCGTGCGCGTGCGCCGCCGTTTTCTTTCCCATCGTGTGCGCCTGATCCACGAGCGCATCCATCTCAGCCTGTGTCAATTGCGGGGACTCTACATCGGCGTTCAGGGAAAGCACCCCTCCGGTGGCGCAAACCTTGATCACGTCAGCACCGTACTTCACGTTCTCCCGGATGGCAGCGCGGATGGCGTCGGGACCATTGACAATCCCCAATTGCAGGTCCGGGTTCTGAAATAGACCGTATCGGAAACTGTTGGTGGGGTCGCAGTGGCCGCCCGTCGTGCCTATGGCTTTCACGGAAGCAAGAATGCGGGGACCGATCACTTTCCCGTTCCGGACGGCATTGCGAAGTCCAACATCAATGAAATCGCCGGACCCCAGGTCTCGCACGGTGGTGAAACCTGCGAGCAGCGTCCTTCTAGCGAAAACGGTCGCATCCAGAGCCTGCTCCGCGACGGGCTTCATGAAACCGTCGAGAATATCCTGCCTGAAGTCGTCAGTCATCTCTCCCGTAAGGTGTGTATGGGCGTCCATAAATCCAGGAAGCAGCGTGGCGTCGCCCAGGTCAATGACTTCTGCTCTCGCCGGAATAGATGCGGCGGATGATACGCTCTGGATTTTGCCGTTCAACACGACAATCAGAGCCGGCACGGTGACCTGATCGCTCTTTCCATCAAACATACGCGCTGCTTTCACTACGATTGGCCTGTTTTCCGAGGGACCTGTTGTCTGGGAAAGCAACGGCATCGAGAAGCAGCAGCAGAGGAGAAAGCCTCCCACCCCTACGGGAGGCATTAGCGAGCAACGGTAGTGCAAGCACCTCTTCATAACGTCACCCCTGGTTTCGCTGACCTAGCTATGAACCGGTCCATTCTATAACGAAATTCTTTTGCTCCAAGCCCCGCGATTCCACTGGTCATCTCGCGGCACACGGCATAGCGGGCCTCGCGCGTGCTGTCCCCGTTGCGGGCCGATACCGCCGGGGATTGGGAAATCTCGGCGTGCCCAGCCAGGTCAGGTTTATCGGTTCCGGCTTGCAAAATAGTTCTAGAACTACTAGTAATTAAATGTTTCACGTGAAACATTCCGCGTTTTGAACCCCCGCCAAAATGTTTCACGTGAAACATTGCATGGTATTTTTCGCTTTACTCCGCCCTTCCCGGCCTGCTAAGATTCAAGTCTGTTAGCGATCCATCGGCTATCGGCTTTGGTTAAACATTTTGGGAAAAATCATAGCCATTGCCAATCAGAAGGGCGGAGTCGGCAAAACCACCACTGCCATCAACCTAGCCGCCTCTCTGGCAGCCGCCGAAGTCCGGGTTACGCTGGTTGACTGCGACCCACAGGCCAACGCCACCGCCAGCCTGGGATTCGGCCGCGACTCATCACGCACCTCCCTCTATCATCTCCTCCAGGGAACTTCTGGGCAGGAAACGGTTGCCTCACAACCGGAAGCTGACCGTCGCCTAACCGCTGCTCTTCTGCCTACCTGTCTTGAGGGACTACTTCTACTTGCAGCGGATCGCAATCTGGCTGGAACTGATCTTGAGTTAGGCATGAGGGATAATCGGGAGTATTGGCTTCGAAATCTCCTGCAGCCCCTAAGGCAGCCTAACCAGTTTACGCTGCTTGATTGTCCACCGGCACTCAACCTCCTCACGGTCAATGCTCTCACTGCGGCCGACTCCATCCTCATCCCAATGCAGTGTGAATACCTAGCCTTGGAAGGCGTTTCTGCCCTCCTGGAAACGGTCGAACGCATTCGGGCGACGCTGAATCCAGGTCTTGAAATGGAGGGCATTGTCTTGACCATGGTGGACGAGCGGACCACGCTAACCCGTCAGGTGGCCGAGGAGCTGCGATCCCATTTCCCTGGCAAAGTCTTTGAGACGACCATCCCTCGCAACGTTCGCTTGGCGGAGGCGCCGAGTTACGGCCAACCCGTGCTCCTGTACGACGTGCGCTCACGAGGAGCGGAGGCTTACATCCGCCTCGCCAAGGAGTTGATTTCCAGGCAGTCACTCAAACGATACAGCGATCCAAAAAACCAGACAAGCCAAGGAGAATCAAAAACATGAATGAAGAGCCGCCTTCCCCAGTCGGCAAGCCTTCCTCGGCCAACCCCCGGCGAGCCCTGGGGAGAGGTCTCGACGCGCTGCTCCCCACAATCCCCTTGGGCTCGGCGAAGGATGCTGTTCAACATATTGAACTGCCAAAAATCGATCCGAACCCCTATCAGTCCCGCCGCAACTTCGACCGGGAGCGGCTTCAGGAACTATCTCAAAGCATTAAGAATCATGGCGTTATGCAGCCCGTCGTGGTGCGAAGGAACGGGGACCGCTGGATGCTCATTGCGGGTGAGCGGCGCTGGCGGGCGGCGTCGTTGGCGGGGCTGGCGGCGATCCCAGCGATCGTGCGGGAGGCCTCCGACCGTGAGGTCCTAGAACTTACACTCGTTGAGAACATCCAACGCGAGGATTTGAACCCCATTGAAACCGCCGAAGCCTTCGCCCGCCTGGCGAACGAAGCCGGCCTGACCCACGAACAGATCGCCAACCGCACCGGCAAAGACCGGGCCACGATCACGAACCTGCTGCGGCTGTTGCGGCTGCCGAAGGAAATCCGCGAGAAAATCGAATCCGGCGAGCTCTCGCCGGGGCACGCCCGCGCCATTCTCAAGCTGCCCACGGAAGCCGAGCAGACGGCGCTGGCGGCGCGCATTGTGGCGCAGGGGCTTTCCGTCCGCCGCGTGGAGGAGATCGTCAAAGGGACGGAGCAGCGCAACGTAATCACTCTCGAGAAAATCGAGCGCGAGGTGCTCCAAGACCCCAACGTGCGGGCCGCGGTGGAAGTCTTGGAGCGCGCCCTCGGCACCCGCGTGCGCCTGAAGGGCAACGAC